>DASQGW010000133.1:0-8773 GCA_035632415.1 Burkholderiales bacterium
GTGGCGCTCGTCTTTGCCGGCGTGTCGGCTGCGGGGCTCGTGCATATGCTGGTCACAAAGCGCGAGCGCTTTTTCGCCTGGCTCGAGCTCTGTGCGCTGCTCGTCACGCCGTTCGCGCTGCAATGGTTCCTCGGTGGATTCCAGCCCTCGGGAAGCACGGTGCTCTGGTCGCTCCTTGCACCGCTCTGTGCCCTCATCCTCGTGGGGACGCGCATCGCCGTCGGCTGGTTCGCCGCATTCGCGTCGCTGGTGCTCGTGGCCGGCGCGCGCGAGGTCGGCCTTGGCGTCGAGCTCGGGACGGTGCTGCGCTTCTGCGAGAACGTGCTCCTGGTGGGCGTGCTCGCCTTTATCGCGCTGCGCTTCTTCATCATCGAGCGCGAGCGCGCGCAGGCTGCACTGGCACGCGAGCAGGAGCGCTCGGAGCGGCTGCTGCTCAACATCCTGCCCGCACCCATTGCGGAGCGGCTGAAGGGCGACGGCAAGAGCATCGCCGACGGCTACGCGCAGGCGACCATCCTCTTCGCCGACATGGTCGGCTTCACCAGGATGTCGGCCACCGTCACGCCGGCGCGCCTGGTCGAGATTCTCAACTCGCTCTTCTCGCGGTTCGATACGCTCTGCGACCGTTTCGGCGTGGAGAAGATCAAGACCATAGGCGACGCCTACATGGTGGTTGCCGGCGTCCCCACGCGGCGCGAGGACCACGCCGCCGCCATCGCGGAGATGGCGCTCGCGATGCGCGAAGCGCTCGGCGAGCACAATCGCGATTTCGGCAGCGCGCTCGACATCCGCATCGGCATCAACACCGGGCCCGTCGTGGCCGGCGTGATCGGGCTGAAGAAATTCATCTACGACCTCTGGGGCGACACCGTGAACCTGGCGAGCCGCATGGAGTCGCATGGCGTGCCGGGCGCGATCCAGGTGAGCCGCTCGACCTGGGAGCAGCTGCGCGATCGCTACGAGTTCACCGCCCGTCCGGGGCTGGAGGTGAAAGGCGTCGGGGTGCTCGACGCCTTTCTCCTTACCGGCCGAAAAGCCGTGCCGGCGCAAGCTCCCAGCTGAACCGGGCCGCGGCCGGCTCGAGCGACTCCAGCACCTTGCGGCTTGCCTGCGCCAGCGGCTCGGCGACCGGCACGTCCTGCATGCCGCCGAGCTGCCGCTCGACGATCGCCTTCGACGCCGGGTGAGCCGGCGCGAAGACCGACACCAGCACGGCGCCGCGCGTCGCCTCCTGCCGTGCCAGCCGGAACACGGCAAGGATCAGCGCGCTCGCGATTCCTGCGCCGCGGAAGCGCGGATCGACATGGATACCGGCGATCCACAGGCGCCTCCCCCGACGTTGTACTCGCAAGCGCAAGCCGCCGACGATCTCTCCGCGGCCATCGGCGCCGACCGCAAGGCACGCAACGCCGGTCGAATAGCCGAAGGACGCGATGCGCACGAGCGCCGCCACGAGCCAGATCACCGCGGCGACGGTCACGATCTGCGAGGCGAGCTCCGGCAGGAAACGCGCGGCGACGATCAGGATCCCGGGAATGCCCGCGAGCAGGATGAACTCGCGCGTAAGCACCATTCGCGCGAAGGCCTGCGGGAACTCACGCCAGGTGAAGAAGACAAGCGCCACGCGCCGCGCGACCTTCCTGCCGAGCCGCGGCTCGAATGCGATTCTCAGCGGTGGCAGCGCAGCGCTCAATGTGCGGCGACGAACGCTGCCGCCACCAGCGCGATCAGGAGCGCCACCGGAATGAACGCCACCCAGTTCCAGGGCCAGCGCAGGCGCTTCGCTCCCGGCTGCCAGCCCGGGATCACGATCATGTAATAAGCGCCCGCAATGAGCGCGAGCGCGGTGAGCGCCGCCACGATCTTCTGGGCGAGCGGCGGCAGGCTCGGCACCACGGCCATGGCAATCACGAGGATCACCACGACGATGATCGGGATCTCGATCATGTAGCCCCGCTGCGCGCCCCTGGAGGTCATGCGGGGATCTTAGCGGTAATCACGAAGCTGCCCGCGAGCGCCACGATGACGGCGGTGAGCAACGCGAATGCGACCCAGTTCCAGGGCGGACCGAGCCGCCGTCCCGGCCGCCAGCCCGGAATGATCAGGTCGTAATAGAAGCCCGCGATGAACACGATCGCGCCCGCCACCGCGGCGATCTTCTGGCCGAGCGGCGGCAGGTTCGGGATGACGACGGCGAGCGTCACGCCGACCACAGCGATGATGATCAGCACCTCGAGCTGGTAGCCGGCCTGGCCGCGCTTCACGTGCGCATCGTAAAGTAAGATGCGGTAAATCCAGCCCGGGGAGATGCGCAATGCTTCGCTACGCCATTGCTACGCTCGCGTTAGTCATCAGCAGCACCGCCGCAGCAGACTATCCGACCAAGCCGGTGCATTGGATCGTGCCCTATCCGCCGGGCGGCACGACCGACGTGCTCGCGCGCCTCACGGCGACCTGGCTGCAGGAGAAGCTCGGCCAGTCGTTCATCATCGAGAACAAGCCGGGCGCCGGCAACAACCTCGGCGTCGAGTACGTGGTGAAGGCGCCCGCCGACGGCTACACGATGCTGCTCGTGAATCCGGCGAACGGCATCAACGCCACGCTCTACAAGAACCTGCCTTTCAACTTCATTCGCGACATCGCGCCCGTCGCCGGCCTGGTGCGCACGCCCAACGTGATGGAAGTGCCCGCGACGCTGCCGGTGAGGTCGGTCGCGGAATTCATTTCCTGGTGCAAGGCGAATCCGGGCAAGGTGAACATGGCTTCCTCGGGCAGCGGCACGTCGGTGCATCTCTCCGGCGAGCTCTTCAAGGCGATGACCGGCTGCAACATGCTCCACGTTCCTTACAAGGGCGCAGGCCCCGCGCTGCCGGCGCTTATCGCGGGCGAGGTGCACGTGATGTTCGACAACCTGCCCTCCTCGTTGCCGCACATCAAGAGCGGCCGCCTGCGCGCGCTCGGCGTCACCTCCGCGCAGCGCGATCCGACGCTGCCCGACGTGCCGACCGTCGCGGAGACCGTGCCGGGCTACGAGGCCACCGCCTGGTTCGGCATCGGCATGCCGAAGGGCAGCCCGCGCGAGGCGATCGACAAGATCAACGCCACGGTGAACGCCGCGCTTTCCGACCCCGGCATGCTCAAGCGCTACGCCGACCTCGGCGGCCAGCCGATCAAGGGCACGCCCGAGGATTTCGGCAATGTGATCAAGGCCGAGACCGAGAAATGGGCGAAGGTGGTGATTTCATCCGGAGCCAAGGCAGAGTAGCGGCATGACCGAGCGTCGCGCCCTAAGCAAGGCCTACCACAACGCGGGCTTCCTCAACAGCAAGGACGCACGCGAGCTGCGCATCCTCTCGGAATACCTCGAGCCGAAGAGCCGCTTCGAGCGCCATCGCGTCGAGGACACGGTGGTGTTCATGGGCTCGGCGCGCATCAAGTCGCGCGAGGAGGCCGAGGCGCAGGTGCGCGACGCCGAGGCCGGCAAGGGCGAGCTCGAGGCCGCGAGGATGGCGCTGCACATGTCGGCGTACTACGAGGCGGCGCGCGAGCTCGCCGCGCGCCTCACGCGCTGGTCGAAGGAGCTCGGCGAAAAAGACAAGCGCTTCGTCGTGTGCACCGGCGGCGGCCCCGGCATCATGGAAGCGGCGAACCGCGGCGCCTCCGAGGCCCACGGCCTGAACGTGGGCCTCACGATCTCGATCCCCAGGCCCGAATTCGACAACAAGTACGTCACGCGCGAGCTCTCGTTCCACTTCCACTACTTCTTCATGCGCAAGTTCTGGTTCGCCTACCTCGCCAAGGCGGTGATCGTGATGCCGGGCGGCTTTGGCACGCTGGACGAGCTCTTCGAGCTGCTCACGCTCGTGCAGACCGGCAAGATGCGAAAGCCGATGCCGACCGTGCTCTTCGGCAACGAGTACTGGAAGAACGTGGTCGACTTCGACCAGCTCGCGCGCCACGGCATGATCGAGCCGAAGGACATCGAGCTCGTCTTCCGCACCGACTCGGTCGACGAAGCCTACGACTGGCTCGTCCTGCAGCTCGCCGAGAAAGCCCTCGGCCAGCCGGGCGCTACGCTCTAACGGGGAGTCTGTGCCCCCACGGTCAGGCGGCGCATGCGGCGCCGCTGGCCGTGATAGTCGTTCACCGCGTTGTGCATGGTGCAGCGGTTGTCCCAGACCGTGAGCGTGCCCGGCTCCCAGCGCACGCGGCAGGTGAACTCCGGCCGCGTCATGTGCGCCTGGAGCCAGTCGACGAGCGGCCGGCTCTCCTCTTCGGTCATGTCGCGGAAGCGGATGGTGTGGCTGCGGCTGAGGTAGAGAGCCTTCTTCCCCGTCTCCGGATGCGTGCGCACCACCGGATGCTCGGCCTCGAACTCGTCCGCGCTGTCGGTGTCGCGCACTTTCATGCTGCCGATGTTCGAGTGCATCTTGCTGCGCCCGCCGCCGTGCTTCAGGCCGGCGCTATTCACGCCGACCAGGCCCTCGATCAGCTTCCGCATTCCCTCGGAGAGCGCCTCGTAGGCCGCGCGCGTGTTCGCGAAAAGGGTGTCGCCCCCATGGCTCGGCGTCTCCACCGCGTAGAGCAGCGTCGCGAGCGGCGGCTGGGGCAGATAGGTCGTGTCGCTGTGCCAGTTGCCGCCGAAATTGGTCTTCTCGTCCTCGGCCTTCACGACTTCGAAGATGTACGGGAAGCCGTCCATCCCGGTGACGAACGGGTAGTGGCACGGCTCGCCGAAATGCGCGCCGGCTTTCATGATGTCGGCGGGCTCGAGCTTCTGGTCGCGGATGACGAGCACCGCGTACTCGAGGAACGCCTGGTGCAGTTCCTTCCACCCCGTGCTGTCGAGCCGCGTCAGGTTCACGCCGCGAATCTCGGCGCCGAGCGCTCCGGCGAGCGGCTGGATGTCCATTGCCACAGTCTAGCCAAAAAGGGGTCAGAGCAATTTTCTCGTAACAAGTATTTCAGGAAAATTGCTCTGACCCCTTTATTATTTGCGCATGGCTAAACGAATCGCAGTAGTGGGCGCGGGCGCCCTCGGCGGCTATGTCGGCGGGTCGCTGGCGCATCTCGGGCACGACGTCACCTTGATCGATCCGTGGCCCGAGAACGTGGAGACGATCCGCGCGCGCGGGCTCGAGCTCGACGGCATGACGCCGGAGGAGCGCTTCACCGTCAGGAAAGCGAAGATCCTGCACGTCACCGAAGCGCAATCGCTTGCCAAGACGCCGATCGACGTCGCCTTCGTGGCGATGAAATCCTACGACACCGCCTGGGCGACGCACCTCATCGCGCAATACCTCTCGCCGCAGGGCTTCATCGTCTCGCTGCAGAACTGCCTGAACGAGGAGACGATCGCCGGCATCGTCGGCTGGGGCCGCGTGGTGGGCGTGGTCGCTTCGCTCATCTCGGTCGATCTCTACGAAGCGGGCAGGATCCGCCGCACGGTGCACAAGGGCGGCGACAAATACACCATCTTCCGCGTCGGCGAGCCGCATGGCCGCATCACGGCGCGCATCGAGGAGCTCGCGGAATGGCTGCGCGGCATCGACAGCTCGAAGACCACCACCAACCTCTGGGGCGAGCGCTGGTCGAAGCTCTGCCAGAACGGCATGGGTAACGGCGTCACCGCCGCGACCGGCCTCTCGACGCCCGCCTGCGCCAGCAACAAGACGATCCGCCGCTTCCAGATCCAGCTCGCCGGCGAAGGCGTGCGCGTCGGGCAGGCGCTCGGCTACCAGCTGGAAAAGATTCGCGGCATCGAGCCCGAGAAGCTTGCGCTCGCGTCCGAAGGCAACGCCGCCGCGCTGGACGAGGTCGAGTCGGCGCTGATCCCCAAGCCCGGCTCCAACCCCCGCGCCGACATCCAGCGCCCGTCGATGGCGCAGGACATCATCAAGGGCCGCCGCACCGAGATCGAGCAGATGAACGGCCTCATCGCGCGCAAAGGCGCGGAGATCGGCGTGCCGGCGCCGGCCCATGTCAAGCTCACCGGGATAGTGACGAAAGTCGAGCGCGGCGAATTGAAGCCCTCGCCTTCGCTTCTGGGAGGCTGACGCAAGGAAATGAACAAGGCGCCATCGAAGAAGCCGGAAAAGCACGATCCGGACGAAACCGTGAAGATCACGCCCGAGGAAGTCGCCAAGCTGCGCAGCGAGGATTCGGAGCAGATCGAGCGCGCCGTCTACGACGGCATGCAGGACCTGCGGGTCAAGAAGCCTGGAGAGAAGAAGTAGACCGCCTCTAGAAGCTCTTCGCGACCGAGGCGCCGAGCCCGACGTCGGGGCTGCCGTTCGCGAGGCCGAGAAGCACGTACGCCTGGAAGCGCGCATCGCGGTCCATGCGGCGGTTCCAGAAGAAGGTGAGCTCGCGCTGCGGCGCGCCGCCCACGCTCGCTTTCTGGCGACCGTCGAGGCTCACGCCGAGGCTGTCCTTGTCGTTCATCTTCTGGCTCGCGCCGATGCCGTAGTTCCACGCGTTCTTGAGCTCGACGTAATCGGAGTGCCCGAACCAGTAATAGCCGACATCGGCAAAGAGCGTCAGGCGATCGAACGTGCGATAGGCATCGACCTGTCCCGAGACATCGGTCGAGCCGGTGCCGAGGCCCGCGCCCGCGTCCGCCGTCGGCAGCTTGATGCGGCCGGTGAGGTCGATGCCGCGCTCGAGCTCGTCGTCGTACCAGGCGTTGTAGGTGACGCTCGCCACCGTATCGCCGACGCCCGACTCGGTCGTCGTGCCGGCGAAGTTGCGCTTCTTCGGCTTGCCGCTCGAGTCCGTATGCCCGAAGCCCGGCACGAAGCTCGACGGCCCGGTGACCTCGAGCCACGGGATGGTCAGCTTGGAGGTCCAGCGGCCCGTCTCGTAGCGTGCGGTGAACGGAATGGACCACGTCGTGCTTTCGGTGCTGCCGCCGTACGTGCCCCGCGTGTAATCGGCGCCGACCCCCAGCCTGAGCTCGCGGTCGTCGGCGGCGTAGGAAAAAGAAACTGCGCCGATGCCAAGCGCAACGGCGCAGCCCACTACGATCCCTTTCTTCATATTCTTGGTATGCGCCTGTCGGGCTAGCGGCCGCCGCGCGCCGCGCGTTCAGGGCGCTCGGGTCTCTCCGGCCGCTCGGGCTTCTCGGCCCGTTCGGCACGCTCCGCGCGGTCTTCGTTGCGCCGCAGGTCGCCAAGCTTCACGCCCATCGAGTTCGCGATCTCGCCCCAGCCCTTGCGGCTCGCGCGCTGGTCGAGGACGCCGGTGAGCGCGCTCTTCAGCTGGTCGGCCGTCGGGTTGGTGATGTTCTGCTGCTTGAGGCTCTCCTGCGCAAGAAGGAGCGCGTTGCTCACGCTGCCGTTGCCCATCTTGCCGGTGGGCGGCGTGAAGGTGGTCGTCGTCGTGCCGCTCGTGAGCGTGACCTCCTTGCCGTCGCGCAAGCCGGTGATGAGCGACTTCGCGTTGGCGTCGGAGCCGGCGAGCCTCTCCCACTGCTCTTCCAGCTTCGACTGCGACTGCGCGCGTGCCGCGATCGGTATCGCAAACGCGAGGGCGCTTGCGACAATCAAAAAGCGTTTGGTGAACATGCGGTTCCTTTGCTCCAGGTTGAGACGCCCAAGATCTTAAGGAGCAGTTGTTGCGCACCTAGGACTTTTTGTAACGAGACTTTGCAATCTGCGCCGGAACGTGACGTGTTCCGCACGGCGCCTGTAGGCCGATTGCTACACGAACTCTTCGCCGCTGGGTTAAAGTAGCGCGCATATGAAGCGGCTCACCGCTCTTCTCCTGCTCCTCGCCGGCCTCGCCGCGGGGTGTGCGTCGTCTCCCCGCCCGTTCAATGAGCCGCTGCTCTCGGTCCCCGAGCTCCTCGCGAGCCAGGACAAGTATCAAGGCAAGATCGTCTATGTGCAGGGGTTCGCGAACTCCGGCTCCGAAAACCATTCGCTGTGCCCGGATCCGGCGCCGGAATCGAAGAAGGATTGCCTTCCGCTGCAAATCGATTTCGGGCCCGACGAAGGCGCGAAGATCCAGTGGCAGGCGGCCGACGGCCGGCCGATCGAGCTCAAGGGCACCTTCAACAAGTCGACCGCCACCCTCGAGCACGTGACCGGAGCGTGGCTCGAAGACTGGAAATGAGTTTGGGGACGGAGCCCTAATTAGTTAGGGCTCCGTCCCCAAATTCCGTTCGTGCGCTACGCGCTACTTGTCGTCTTGCTTGCATCCGCGCCGTGCGTCGCGCAGGACCTGCCCGATCCCGGACGGCGCCTGTCGAAGGAGGAGCAGTCGGGCAAGAACGAGCGCGGCAAGGAGCCGAAGCCGACCGGGCCGTTCGATCCGGTCGCGCCGCCCAAGCGCAACGACCGCGCTTGCGAAGGCGCGCGGCAGAACTACCAGATGTCCTGCCGCACGCAGATCTCTCCCATGGCGAACAGCCAGGCCTGCGCCGAGGCCTACGCCATCTACCGCCAGGCCTGCCCGTAATTCGAAGCTGTCGGTCTTTGCCTGTCGTATCCCGGTGACATGCCTTTAAAGCCGCCGCGATATGCAATCCCGCGCGCGCGCCGTAATGTGCGCGCAACACGGGAGGTCCTCATGCAAAGCTTCTGCGACGCTTTTCGGCGCACTGAAGACGGATCGTGGGTTTGCGTGGAGCCGGCCACGCTCCAGGGCCCGGGATCGCGCATGCAAGCGGCACCCGGCGAGGTCTATACGCCCGGCACCGACCTCGCCGATTTCCTCGAAGTGGAAGATCTCGTCCGCATCCAGGCCGCGCAGGCCATGAGCCGGCGCCGCT
>DASQGW010000134.1:0-59954 GCA_035632415.1 Burkholderiales bacterium
TGGATCGCGGTGATCGGGTTGTGGATGCAAACCCCCTGGAACATCTGGTCATGACCCGCCTGATCGATTTCTTCCGCTCGTTCATGCTCCTCGAGCTCTTCAAGGGGCTCGCGCTCACCGGCAAGTACACGTTCGCCCGCAAGGTGACGATCCAGTATCCTGAAGAGAAGACGCCGATGAGCCCGCGCTTCCGGGGCCTGCATGCGCTGCGCCGCTACCCGAACGGCGAAGAGCGCTGCATTGCCTGCAAGCTGTGCGAGGCGGTATGCCCTGCGCTCGCCATCCATATCGAATCCGACCAGCGTGCCGACGGCACGCGCCGCACGACGCGCTACGACATCGACCTCACGAAGTGCATCTTCTGCGGCTTCTGCGAGGAGGCCTGCCCGGTCGACGCCATCGTCGAGACGCGGACGCTGGAATATCACGGGGAGAAGCGGGGAGACCTCTACTACACGAAGCCCATGCTGCTCGCCGTCGGGGACCGTTACGAGGAACAGATCGCGAAGGACCGGGAGCAGGACGCCCGCTACAGATAGAAGCAGGAACGAGAAAAAAGAAAACGTAACAGGGATGTTCGAGACCGCGATTTTCTACGCCTTCGGGGCGGTGCTGCTGCTGTCCGGGCTGCGTGTCATCACCGCGCGCAACCCGGTGCACGGCGCGCTCTTCCTGGTGCTCGCGTTCTTCACCGCGGCAGGGCTCTGGCTCCTCCTGCGCGCCGAGTTCCTGGCGATCGCGCTGGTGGTGGTGTACGTCGGCGCCGTGATGGTGCTCTTCCTCTTCGTCGTCATGATGCTCGACATCAACCTCGAGCGCGTGCGCGAGGGCTTCTGGCGCAACCTGCCGCTCGCGCTCGTCGTGGGCGTGATCATGGTGTGGGAGATGATCACCGTGGTCGCCTACCACTACTTCGGCACCGCGCCCCGCCAGCTGCCGCCGGGCTACAGCAACACGAAGGAGCTCGGCCGGCTCCTTTATACGTACTACGCCTACGCCTTCGAGATCGCGGCGGTGATCCTCCTCGTCGCCATCATCGCGGCGATCGCCCTCACGCTGCGCCGGCGCAAGGACACTCGTTCCCAGGATCCATCGGAACAGGTGCGAGTGAGGCGCGAGGATCGGGTACGCCTCGTCACCATGCCCGCGGAGAAGGAATGACGCTCGAGATCTCCCACTATCTGGTCCTGGCCGCGATCCTCTTCGCCATCAGCGTGGTCGGGATCTTCCTCAACCGCCGCAACCTGATCGTGCTGCTGATGGCGATCGAGCTGATGCTGCTCGCGGTGAACCTCAACTTCATCGCCTTCGCGCACTTCCTCGGCAATGTCGCCGGGCAGGTGTTCGTGTTCTTCATCCTCACGGTGGCGGCGGCCGAATCGGCGATCGGCCTCGCCATCCTGGTGGTGTTGTTCCGCAACCTGAACACCATCGACGTCGAAGACCTGGACCAGCTCAAGGGATGAAAGACCTCGTCATCGTCGCCGCCTTTGCGCCGCTGCTCGGCGCCATCATCGCCGGCCTGGGCGGCAAGCGCATCACGCGCCAGGGCGCGCACAGCGCCGCGATCTTCTCGGTCCTGCTGTCGTTCCTCGCCTCCTGCATGATCTTCGTCGAGGTGCTGGACGGCGAGACCTTCAACTCCGCGGTCTACAGCTGGCTCACCGTCGGCGACGCGCGCTTCGAGGTCGGCTTCATGATCGACCGGCTGACCGCGCTCATGATGGTGGTGGTCACCTTCGTCTCCCTGATGGTGCACATCTACACCATCGGCTACATGGCCGACGATCCCGGCTACAAGCGCTTCTTCTCCTACATCTCGCTCTTCACCTTCTCGATGCTCATGTTGGTGATGGCGAACAACTTCGTGCAGCTCTTCTTCGGCTGGGAGGCGGTGGGACTCGTCTCCTACCTGCTGATCGGGTTCTGGTACACGCGCGAGAGCGCGATCTACGCCAATCTGAAAGCCTTCCTCGTCAACCGGGTGGGCGACTTCGGCTTCATCCTCGGCATCGCGCTGATCCTCGCCCACTTCAATACCCTCGACTACTTCACCGTTTTCGCCGCGGCGCCGCGCATGGCCTCGAGCGGCGAGGCGAACCTGACGCTCATCTGCATCCTCCTTTTCGTCGGCGCCATGGGCAAGAGCGCGCAGTTCCCGCTGCACGTGTGGCTGCCCGATTCGATGGAAGGCCCGACGCCGATCTCGGCGCTGATCCACGCCGCGACGATGGTGACGGCGGGGATCTTCATGGTCGCCCGCATGTCGCCCTTGTATGAGTTGAGCGAAACGGCGCGGTCCGTGGTGCTGGTGATCGGCGCCATCACGGCGCTGTCGATGGCGCTCGTCGCGCTCACGCAGTTCGACATCAAGCGGGTCGTGGCGTATTCGACGCTGTCCCAGCTCGGCTACATGACGGCCGCGCTCGGCGCCTCGGCGTACTCCGCGGCGATCTTCCACCTCATGACGCACGCCTTCTTCAAGGCGGTGCTCTTCCTCGCCGCGGGCTCGGTGATCATCGCCATGCACCACGAGCAGGACATGCGCCGCATGGGCGGCCTGCGGCGCTACATGCCGATCACCTACTGGACGCTTCTCATCGGCTCCATCTCCGGCGCCGGCATTCCGGGCTTCGCCGGATTCTTCTCCAAGGACGCGATCATCGAGGCGGTGCACGCCGCGCAGAACCCGGGGCATCTTTTCGCCTATATCTGCCTGCTGTCCTGCGTGTTCGTCACCGCCACGTACAGCTTCCGGCTGGTCTTCATGGCCTTCCATGGCGAGCCGCGCTTCGATACCGACCATCCGCCGCACGAATCGCCGCCGGTGGTCACGCTGCCGCTGATTCTGCTCGCGATTCCCTCGATCTTCGCGGGCTACTTCGTCGGCCCCATGGTGTTCGGCGAGTACTTCGGTGATGCGCTCCCGGCCGCCGAGGAGGAGTTCGAGGGCGTGTGGGCGTATATGGCGCACGGCTTCACCGCGGCTCCCTTCTGGCTGGCGCTCGCCGGCATCGTCACCGCCTGGTGGCTCTACATCAAGCGGCCGGCGCTGCCCAAGCGAATCGCGATGGAGCTCGGCCCGCTGTATGCGCTCGTCGAGCGCAAGTACGGCTTCGATGAGCTCTATTCCTGGCTCTTCGCCGGCGGTGCCCGCGCTCTCGGCAGGGGCTTCTGGCGCGGCGGCGACCAGGCGGTGATCGACGGGCTGATGGTGAACGGCTCGGCCCGCGTGGTCGGCTGGTTCTCGGCGCTGATGCGGCTCTTCCAGACGGGCTACGTCTACCAGTACGCCTCCACCATGCTGATCGGCGTGGTGGTGCTCGCCTTCTGGTTCCTCAGGAAGTGATGCTTTCCGCCGCCATCTGGGTCCCGATCATTGCCGGCGTGCTGGTGCTGTGGGCGGGCGACCAGCGGCCGGTGCTCCTGCGCTGGCTCGCGCTCGGCGGCGCCATCCTTGGCTTCCTGGTCACGATCCCGCTGTGGACGCGCTTCAATGTCGATACGAGCGCGATGCAGTTCGTCGAGCTGCGCCCCTGGATCGAGCGCTTCAACATCCACTACCACCTCGGCGTCGACGGCATCTCGCTCATCTTCGTGCTGCTGAACAGCTTCATCACCATCCTGGTGGTGATCGCGGGCTGGACGGTGATCGAGACGCGCGTGGCGCAGTACTTCGCCGCGTTCCTCGTCATGTCGGGGCTCCTGAACGGCGTCTTTGCCGCGCTCGACGCGGTGCTGTTCTACGTCTTCTTCGAGGGCACGCTGATCCCGATGTTCATCATCATCGGCATTTGGGGCGGGCCGAACCGGGTCTATGCGGCAGTGAAGTTCTTCCTCTACACGCTCGCCGGCTCGCTCTTGATGCTGATCGCGATGCTCTACCTGTACAACAAGTCGGGCGGCAGCTTCGCCATCCTCGACTGGCACAAGCTGCCGATCCCGCTCACGGCGCAGATCGCGCTCTTCTTCGGGTTCCTCTTCGCCTTCGCGGTCAAGGTGCCGATGTGGCCGGTGCACACGTGGCTGCCGGATGCGCACACCGAGGCGCCTACCGGGGGCTCGGTGGTGCTTGCCGCGATCCTGCTCAAGCTCGGCGCATACGGCTTCGTCCGCTTCAGCTTGCCGATCCTGCCGGACGCGTCGCGCCACCTCGCGTGGCTGATGATCGCGCTCTCGCTCATCGCCATCATCTACATCGGGCTCGTGACCCTGGTGCAGACCGACATGAAGAAGCTGATCGCCTATTCGTCGATCTCGCACATGGGCTTCGTCACGCTCGGCTTCTTCATCTTCAACGCCTACGGCGTGGAAGGCGGGCTCGTGCAGATGATCTCGCACGGCTTCGTCTCGGCGGCCATGTTCCTCTGCGTCGGCGTGATGTACGACCGCATGCACACGCGCGCCATCGCCGACTATGGCGGCGTGGTGAACACGATGCCGAAATTCGCCTCCTTCATGATGCTCTTCGCGATGGCGAACGCGGGCCTTCCGGCGACGAGCGGGTTCGTCGGCGAGTTCATGGTCATCATGGGCGCCATGAAGGTGAGCTTCTGGCTGGCCTTTGCCGCGGCGACCACGATGGTCTGGGGCGCGGCCTACACCCTCTGGATGTACAAGCGCGTCATCTTCGGCCCGGTGGCCAATGACCACGTCAAGCACCTCACGGACCTCAACCCGCGCGAGTTCCTCGTGCTGGCGCTGCTCGCGGCGGCGGTGCTGTGGATGGGCACCTATCCGCTGCCCTTCACCGAGGTGATGCACAGCTCGGTGAATGACCTCCTGAAGCACGTCGCGACCGCCAAGCAATGAATTCCTTCGGCATTGTCCTGATCAACCACATCCCGGCGGCGCCGGAGGCGCTGCTGCTCGTCGGCGCATGCGCGCTGATGATCTTCGACCTCTACGTGAAGGACGAAGGCCGCCGCATCACGTACGTGCTGGCGCAGGTGCTGCTCGCCCTGTGCGCGTTGCTCACGCTGTTCGTGATGATCCAGACGCCCGACGGGCGCTACTACCTGTTCAAC
This sequence comes from Burkholderiales bacterium, assembly GCA_035632415.1. Lineage (GTDB taxonomy): Bacteria > Pseudomonadota > Gammaproteobacteria > Burkholderiales > SG8-39 > SCGC-AG-212-J23. Next base: position 5,028 of record DASQGW010000134.1, read on the forward strand.
GGGCTCTTCGTCGCCGACCCGCTGTCGAACCTGCTGAAGCTCGTCTGTTACCTCGCGGTGTCGGTGGCGCTCGTCTATTCGCGCAGCTACATGGTCGAGCGCGGCCTGCTGCGCCCGGAGTTCCTCACGCTGCTCCTTTTCTCGCTGCTCGGCATGATGGTGCTGATCAGCGCGGCGAGCTTCCTGACGGTGTACCTCGGGCTCGAGCTGATGTCGCTCTGCCTCTATGCGCTCGTGGCTCTGAACCGCGATTCCACCGCCTCGACCGAGGCGGCGATGAAGTACTTCGTGCTCGGCGCGCTTTCCTCGGGCCTGCTGCTCTACGGCATGTCGATGATCTACGGCGCGACCGGCACGCTGACGCTCCCGGATGTGGCGCAGCACGTGGCGCGCCAGGCCGGCAGCGCGGCCGACCGCAACTTCCTCGTGTTCGGCGTCGTCTTCGTGGTCGCCGGCCTCGCCTTCAAGCTCGGCGTGGTGCCGTTCCACATGTGGATCCCCGACGTGTACCACGGCGCCTCGACCCCGGTGACGCTCGTCATCAGCTCCGGGCCGAAGATCGCCGCCTTTGCCATGGCGGTCAGGCTGCTGGTCAACGGGCTGCCGGTGCTCGCGCCCGACTGGCAGCAGATGCTGGCCTTTCTCGCCATCCTCTCGATCGCGCTCGGCAACATCACCGCCATCGCGCAGAGCAATCTCAAGCGCATGCTCGCCTATTCGGCGATCGCGCACATGGGCTTCATGCTGCTCGGCCTGCTCTCGGGCATGGTCAACGGCAACTGGCTCAACCGCACCGATGCCTACAGCGCGTCGCTCTTCTACATGATCGTCTACACGGTCATGACGCTCGGCGCGTTCGGCATGCTGCTCTTCCTCTCGCACGCCGGCTTCGAGTGCGAGAACCTCGACGACCTGAAGGGGCTGAACCGGCGGCATCCGTGGTACGCCTTCCTCATGATGCTGATCATGTTCTCGCTCGCCGGGATCCCGCCCACTGCCGGCTTCTACGCCAAGCTCGCGGTGTTCCAGGCGGCGGTGGCGGCGGACCATGTCTGGCTCGCCATCGTCGCGGTGATGCTCTCGCTGGTGGGGGCCTTCTACTACCTGCGGGTGGTCAAGCTCATGTACTTCGACGAGCCGACCGAGGCGATGCCGGTGCGCGCGCAGCCGGTCGGTCAGTTGGTGCTGTCGGTGAATGGGCTCCTGCTGCTCATCCTCGGCATCGTGCCGCAGAGCCTGATGGCGATGTGCGTGATGGCCGTCTCGCGCCTATAGAGTGAAAGATCTGACGGAGCACTTCGTCTCCGGCGAGCGGGTCTTCGACGGCGTCCTCCTGAAAGTGCATCGCGACGTGGTGCGGCTGCCCGACGGTGGCCAGGGCGTGCGCGAATACGTAAGACATCCTGGCGCGGTCGCCGTGGTCCCGCTCTTGGACGACGGGCGGGTCCTGCTCGAGCGCCAGTTCCGCTACCCGCATCACAAGGCGTTCATCGAGGTGCCCGCGGGCAAGCTCGAGCCGAACGAGCCGCACCTCGAGACGGCGAAGCGCGAGCTCCTCGAGGAGACCGGCTACAGCGCGGCGGACTGGCGGCGGCTCGGCGTCATGCATACGTCGATCGCTTGCATGGACGAGGCGATCGAGCTGTTCGTCGCCCGCAAGCTGCGCAAGGAGCGCGCGGCGCAGCTCGAGGCCGGCGAATTCCTCGAGACGCTGATCGTGCCCTTCGACGAGGCGATCGCGATGGTGAAGGACGGGCGCATCACCGATTCCAAGACCATGGCCGCGCTTCTCTGGGTGAAGGTTTTCGGCACGTAGCTTGCACGGCCTCGGGCTCCAACCCGAAGGAGATGCCATGAGAGCGCTTACGCTCGCCGTGCTTGTTCCTGTCGTCGCCGCAGGATGCGCCATTTCGCCGCCCGACAATACCTATGCCTTCAAGGCCGGCACGGGCACCGTCGCAAACGTGCAGCGGGCGCGCGTGCAGATCCCCGGCGGCACGGCGCCTTCAACGCCGCTCAAGCAGCTCGCCGAGCCGCGCTGGATCGACGGCTACCAGCTCGCGCTGCGCATGGACGACGGCACGACGCAGGCGATTACGCAGGACAGCGACGCGTTCCACGCGGGCGATCGCGTGCAGGTCACGCCGAACGGCCGCATCCTCAAGCTGGCGGCGAACGCGCCCTCATCTTCGCCGGTATCGGTCCTCTTCCCCGGCATCGGCACCGTGCAGTCGGTTGCGCAGAATGCGGCCTCGGCAGCGGCTGGCGGCACCACCGCCGGACAGCGGCTTGAGATCCGCATGGACAATGGCACGACGCAATGGGTGGACGCGCAAGGAGCGACGTTCCAGCCCGGCCAGCGCGTCACCGTTACCGCCGAGGGGCGCGTAACGCAGTAGGGCGAGGTGTCCCAGAAACGTGCCGCGCACGAAGATTGCTGCGAGCGCCTCGATGGACCGCACCGCTGCTGCAACCGTCAACGACCTCGCCCTCCTGGTGGGTCGGGTCGCCTTCGCCGCCCTGTTCCTGCCCTCCGGCCTGCAGAAGCTGATGAGCCTGCAGGCGTTCATGTACAGCATCGATGGCCGGGGCGTGCCCTTTGCACCGGTCATGGCGCCGCTCGGCGCGGGCCTCGAGTTCCTGGGCGGACTCGCGCTGCTCCTCGGCGTTCAGGTGCGGCTCGCATCGGTGCTTCTACTCCTCTTTACCGCCGCCGCGACGCTGATTGCGCACCGCTTCTGGGAGTACGCGCCGGGCGCCGCTCACAATATGCAGCAGATCAACTTCTTCAAGAACGTGGCGATCGTCGGCGGGCGCTACTGCCTGGAGCAGCTGTGGCGGCCTGAGCGCCGGACTCGCCCCGGCGGTCGCCGGGCCAGCGATTTTTACCCCCTGGGCTCTTAGCGCCGCGCGAGCTGGCGATTCTCAAGCCGACTCAAGAGCCGCACGAGCGGCCACAGCATCACGAAATAAATCAGGGCCGCCACGACGATCGGCGTGGGGTTGTAGGTCAGGCTCTGCGCCTGGCGGGCCTGGAACAGGAGCTCGGGCGTGGCGACGACGCTGCCGAGCGAGGTGAGCTTGACGACCTCAAGCGTGTTGGAGAGGAGATCGGGCAACACGTTTCGCACCGCCTGGGGCAGCACCACGTAGAGCAGGGTCTGCAGGCGCCCGAGGCCGGTGCTGCGCGCCGCATCGACTTGGCCCGAGGGCACCGATTCGATGCCGGCGCGGAGGATTTCGCCGTAATAGGCCCCGGTATTGAGGAAGAAGGCGATGCACACGCAGGCGAAGCCGCCGAGCTCCAGGCCGGCGAAGGGCAGGCCGGCAAACAGGAAGATGAGCAGCACGAGCGGCGGAAAGGCGCGGAAGAAATCCACCCAGACCATCAGCGGCCAGCGCACCCAGGCGGCGCGCACGCCCGCCAGGAGGCTCAGCACCAGGCCGCCGAAGAGTCCCAGCGGGACCACAACAAGCGCCAGCAGCACGGTGTTGCCGAGCCCGGCGAGGATGATCTTCCAGGCGGCGCCGATGATCTCCAGGTTGAAAAAGGTCTGCAGCACGGCTCAGCGTTTCCAGCGCATGCGTGTCTCGAGCCAGCGGCCGAACACGACCATGGGAAAGAAAAGCACGAGGTAGGCCGCTGCGCCGAGCGTAAGGGGCGAAGGGTTGTAGCTGTTCGACACCGCGGAGGAGGCCATGCCGAGGATCTCGCTTACCGCGACCACGGTGCCGAGCGCGGTGCCCTTGGTGATGGCGATGGTGCGGTTGGTAAGCGGCGGGATAGTGAGGCGGATCGCTTGCGGCAGCACCACGTTAAGGAGCGTCTGGCCATAGGAAAGGCCGGTCGAGCGCGCCGCCTCCCATTGTCCCGTGGGGATCGACGTGATGCCGGCCCAGAAGATTTCTTCCGAGAACGCCATCAGCACGAGGCTCAGCGACAGCCACGTGGAGACGAAGCCCGAGGGCGAGACGCCGGTCGCCGGCAGGCCGAAGTAAATGAAGACGATGATGACGAGCGGCGGCAGCGCACGGAAAACATCGACGATGAACACCAGAAGAAGATTGACCGGCCGGAAGCCGAGGCTGCGCAGGAGCGCGAGGGCGAGGCCGGCCGCGAGGCCGCTGGCGATGACGAGCGCCGCCAGCTCGACCGTGACGAGCGTGCCGTAGGCGATGTCCGGCAGGTACTTCGCCATGACCTTCGCATTGAAGAAGGTCTCGACGAAGCGTTGCCAGCTAGACATCAATGCGCGACATCAGTGGCGCTGGATCTGGCCTATGAACGCGCGCGTGCGCTCGTGGCTCGGAGCTTCGAAGATCGCCGCCGGCGCGCCTTGCTCGACGACCGCGCCGTGGTCCATGAATACGACGCGGTCGGCGGCGTTGCGGGCGAAGCCCATCTCATGGCTCACCACCACCATCGTCATGCCGCTATCGCGCAGGTCGCGCATCACGCGCAGCACGGAGCCGACGAGCTCGGGGTCGAGCGCGCTCGTGGGTTCATCGAACAACATGACGCGGGGCTCGAGGGCGATCGCCCGCGCGATCGCCACGCGCTGCTGCTGGCCACCGGAGAGCTCGCCGGGCTTGTGCTTCGCGCGATCGGCGAGCCCGACGCGCCCGAGCGCCGCCATGCCGAGCTCGTCGGCGTCGCGGCGAGACTTCCCGGCCACTTTACGAAGAGCGAGGGTCACGTTCCCCAGCGCCGTCATGTGCGGGTACAGATTGAAGGACTGGAACACCATGCCGATGCGCTGGCGCGCACGGTTGAGGTCGGTGCGCGGGTCGAGGAGGTCGACGCCGTCCACGATGATGCTCCCGGACGAGGGGTCCTCCAGCCGGTTGAGGCAGCGGAGCAGCGTCGATTTGCCCGAGCCCGAAGGGCCGATGACGAACACAAGCTCGCGCTCCGCCACGAGCAGGTCGACGCCCTTCAGGACATGCAGGGCGCCGAAATGCTTGTGAAGGCCTCGCGCCTCGACAATCAGGCGCACTTCAGCCGATGCGGGGTCGGGTCGTAGCCCGGCATGCCCGGCACGCCGTAGCCCGGCGTGATGACGCGCTCGAGCGCATCCGGTCCCGGCACCTTGCCGAACCATTTCTCCGACAGCTTGGCGATGGTGCCGTCCTTCTTCATGCAGTCGAGGACATCCTGCATCTGGTTCCTCAGCGCGACGCTCTGCTTCGGGAAGGGCGCGGCCCAGTGTGCACGCGTGTCCTTCAACTCCAGGTCGGCGACGAACTGCGGATTCTTGCTCGCGGCGTAGACGATGGTGGTGTTGCCGCCGAGGGTGGCGTAAGCGCGCCCGGAGAGCACCGCCTGCGTTGCGTCGGGCTGCGTGTCGTAGGCCTGCACGGTGAAGCCGTATTGCTCGCCCATTTTCTTGCTCAGGGTTTCGTAGGGCGTGCCCTTGTTGACCGACACCACCTTGCCCTTCAGGTCCGACCAGCCCTTGATCGGCTTGGAACCCTTCTTGATGCCGAACTGGTAGGCGGTCCAGAGATAGCCCGCCGTGAAGATCATCTGCTCGGCGCGCTCCTTGGTGACGGTGGTCGGCGCAGCGATGAAGTCATAGCGGCCCGACAGCATCCCGGGGATCAGGGTCGAGAAGCTCACGCTATCGAAGGTGATGTCGCGGTGCATGCGCCGCGCCACCTCGGTGAAGAGGTCGATCTGGAAGCCCTCGGTGCCGCCGCCGAGCTTCGGCATGGCGTGCGGCGCGAAGGTGCCGTCGACGCCGGTGCGCAGCGGCGGCAGCTTGGATTGCGCGAGCGCCGAGCCGGCGAGCGACGCGGCGAAGAGAATGAGCAGCAGGCGGCGATTCAGCATCAGGAGTCCTCCCTGGTTGGTGCTCCGATTGTGAGGGAAAACCGAGCCATCTGGTAGCCTGTGTGCCATGGCGGAACGCATCCTCGTCGTCAACCCCAATTGCACCGAGGCGGTGACGCGCGGCATCGACCAGGCGGTCGAGCCGCTGCGCATGCCCGGCGGGCCGGCGATCCAATGCGTGACCCTCAAGGAAGGGCCGCCCGGCATCGAGACGCAGCAGCATGTCGACGGGGTGGTCGCGCCGCTCCTCAAGCTCGTGCGTGAGAAGGAAAACCAATACGCCGCCTTTGTCATCGCCTGCTACAGCGATCCGGGCCTGCACTCGCTGCGCGAGGCGACGCGGAAGCCCGTCCTCGGCATCTCCGAGTGCGGCATCCTGACCGCGCTTACGCTCGGCCAGAAATTCGGCGTCATCGCCATCCTCCGGCAATCGATCGCCCGCCACCTGCGCTACGTCGGGGCGCTCGGGGTCGGCGAGCGTCTGGCGGCCGAGCTGCCGGTCGACATTCCGGTGGTCGAGCTCTCCGACGAGAAGAAGACCTTTGGCCGCATGGTCGAGGTGGGCAGGGCGCTGCGCCACCAGCACGGCGCGGACGTCGTGGTGATGGGCTGCGCCGGCATGGCGCGCTACCGCAAGCCTCTCCAGGACGAGATTGGTCTCCCGGTCGTGGAGCCGACGCAGGCGGCGGTGGCGATGGCGATCGGCCGCGTCCGCCTAGGCTGGAGCTAGGGCAATTCTCCCGGCAGATCGAAGCGCTGGCGCGTCGTGCAGTAGCGGTTGGCGAACAGGCGCCCGACCGGCCGGTAGAGTTCCTCCGAGATGCGCTTGGTCGCGGGGTCGATGATGCCGTCGCGCGCGTGCACGAGCAGGATCTCGCCCAGCACGAGCTCACGCGTGCCGCTGATCTCGATCAGCCGATAAAGCCTGCATTCCAGGCACGCCGCGGCTTCGGCGATGCGCGGATGCTGCACCGTCGCCGCCGGTGCCGGCGTAAGGCCGGCCTTCTCGAATTCGCTCACATCCTCCGGGAACTCGTAGCTCGAGAGGTGCATCGCATTCGCGGTCGGCTCGTCGACCAGGTTCACCACGAACTCCCGGGTGCGGCGGATGTTCTTCAGCGTGTGCTTCATCGCGCCGTCCGAGCGCGGGTTGATGCCGATCACGCAGAGAGGCGGGTCTTCCGAAAAGACGTTGAAAAAGGAGAAGGGCGCGCAGTTCGCCACGCCGTTCTCGCTCGTGGTCGAGATCCAGGCGATCGGCCGCGGGATGACGAGGCCGATGAGCAGCTTGTAGCGCTCCTTCGCCGGCAGCTCGGCGAGCTCGAGATCCATCAATCGTTGGCCGGCGTGACCTGCGCCCCGACCCGATCCACGATCAGCCGGTAATGCTCCGGCCGCCGGTGCGCGGCGAAATTGAACATCGTGCGCTTGAGATTCGCCGCGAGGTCGATGTCGCAGTTGAAGCAGATGACCTCGTCTTCCTCGCTCTGGCTCTTGACTGCGATCTCGCCGGTCGGCGCGACGATCACCGAGTGGCCGAACATGCGGAAGCCGTCCTCGAAGCCGGCCTTCGCGGTCTCCACGAGCCAGGTCGCGTTCTGGAACGCCATCGACTGCGCCATGATCAGGTGGTGATGCACGCGCAGCGCCGGCGGCTCGGGGTAGTGCAGGTTCTCGCTCGGCGTGTTGAAGCCGAGGGCGACGATCTCCGCGCCCTGCAGGGCCAGCACGCGGAACGCCTCGGGCCAGCGCCGGTCGTTGCAGATCAGCATGCCGGTGATGGTTCCCATGAACTTCCACACCCGGAAGCCGAGGTCGCCGACTTCGAAGTATTTCTTCTCCAGGTGCTGGAACGCCGCCTTGGGCTTGTGGTCGGCGTGGCCCGGCAGGTGGATCTTGCGGTACTTGCCGACGATCGAACCGTCGGGCCCGACGAGGATCGCCGTATTGAAGCGCCGCTTCTCCGGCGTGAGCTCGGCATAGCCCAGGTAGAAGCCGATGCCCAGTCTTTTCGCCTCATCAAATAACGGCTGCGTCTCAGGGGAGGGCAGCGTCGATTCGAAGTAGCGGCGATCGACTTCCGCCTGGTCCTCCATCCACCAGCGTGGAAAGAACGTGGTCAGCGCCAGCTCCGGGAACACGACGAACTTGGCACCCATGCCGTGCGCCTCGCGCAGGAGCTTGACCAGTCTCGACACGGCGGCGGCCCGCGAATCCGCCTTGTGCAGCGGCCCGAGCTGCGCGGCGGCGATCTTGAGGTGTCTAGCCATGGATGAGCTCTTTCAATTTTCTTGCTGGACCTTCTATCGTCGGCGCAACGGCAATCGGGCCGGGCACGCCGCGGGCGAGGTACTGCCCCGAGCCGCGCTCGGCTTTCAGCTCGCCGCCTTCGACGACGATGCGTCCGCGGCTGAGGACGGTCTGCGGCCAGCCGGTGCAGACGTGGCCTTCGTAGGGCGTGTACCCGACCGCGTCGTGCATCATCGAATAGTCGATGCGCTTCTCGACCTTGGGGTCCCAGATGGCGATGTCGGCATCCGAGCCGACGGCAATCGTGCCCTTGCGCGGATAGAGGCCGTACATGCGCGCGTGGTTGGTGGCGCCCAGCGCGACGAACTGGTTGAGCGTGAGGCGCTTCTTCAGCACGCCCTCGGAAAACAGGATCGGCAGGCGCATCTCGATGCCGGGCACGCCGTTCGCCATCTCCTTGAAGGTCGTCTGCTCGCCGCGCGGGATCTTGGCGGTCTTGTCGAACCGGTAAGGGGCGTGGTCGGAGGAGAAAACCTGGAGGGTGCCGTTCGCGAGGCCGGCCCAGATCGCCTCCTGCGCCGCCTTGTCGCGCAGCGGCGGGCTGCAGCACCACTTTGCTCCCTCGACGCCGGGGCGATCCATGTCGTCGGCGGTCAACACCAGGTATTGCGGGCAGGTCTCGGCGTAGATGCGCGCGCCGAGCGTCTGCGCGGCGCGGATCGTGTTCGTTGCCTCGGGGCTCGAGACGTGGACGATCAGCACCGGCGCGCCGAGCAGGCGCGAGAGCATGATGATGCGGTTCGTGGCCTCCGCCTCGGCGAGCGGGCTGTGCGCGACGCCGTGGAACTTCGGCGCGCCGTGGCCGCGCTCGATCAGGCGCTTGGCGAGCCAGCGGATCATGTCGTCGTTCTCGGCATGCACCATGACGAGCGCGCCTTCATTCTCGGCGACGCTCATGATCTCCAGAAGCTGGTAGTCCTCGAGCTTCCACTTCGGATAGGTCATGTAGACCTTGAACGAAGTGATGCCGCCCTTGATGGCGGCCGGCAGCTCGTCGGTCAGCACCTTCTCCGTGGGATCGCCGATGATCAGGTGGAACCCGTAGTCGATGACCGCCTTGGTGCGGGCCCGCTCGTGGTAATCGGCGACGGTGGTCGTGACGGAGGTCCCGCGGTGCTGCGCGGCGAACGGAATGATCGTCGTCGTGCCGCCGAACGCCGCCGATACCGTGCCGCTGTAGAAGTCGTCGGCCGACATGATTCCCATTCCCGACAGCTGCTCGATATGGCAATGGCTGTCGATGCCGCCGGGCAGCACATAGCGGCCGCCCGCGTCGATGTCGCGCTTGCCCGGAGGCAGGCGATCGGCGAGCGCGACGATCTTCCCGCCGGCGATGCCGACGTCGCAGCGCAGGGTGTCGCTTGCCGTGGCGACGGTGCCGTTGCGGATGGTGAGATCCATTCGGGCAGCATAATGCCAACTCGCTGCCCAGGGGACGCCTGCGATGAAACTGAAGAGCCATGGCCGCTACGACTATTCCGCCATCACTGAGCGCAAGGACTACAGCTGGCCGGGCGGCAAGCGCCTCGCGGTGCACTTCTGCCTGAATGTCGAGCACTTCTCCTTCGGCGAGGGCCTCGGCAACGACTACGCCGCCCCGCATCCCCAGCCCAACACGCGCAGCTTCGCCTGGCGCGATTACGGCAACCGCGTCGGCGCGTGGCGCCTCCTGGAGTTGGCGCAGGCCTATGACCTGCCGTATGCGGTGCTCGTCAACACAGAGCTGTACGGCTATTGCCCGCAAATGATCGCCGCGTTCAGCAAGCGCGGCGACGAGATCGTCGGGCACGGCCGCACGAATGCCGAGCGCCAGGCCGACATGTCACTGGAGGACGAGCGCGCCTGCATCCGGGAAGCGGCGGCCACGATCGAAAAGCACGAAGGCAAGCGGCCGCTCGGCTGGCTCGCGCCTTACATCTCGCAGACGCCGGCGTCGCTCGACCTCCTGCGCGAGGCGGGCTTTCGCTACATGATGGACTGGCCGCTCGACGACCAGCCGGTATGGTTCCGCACGAAGCACGGCCCCATCCTCTCCATCCCGTACGCGCACGACCTCAACGATTCGCTCGAGGTGGTCTCGCGGCGCACGCCGTCGCAGCTCTATTGCGAGAACCTGATCGACCACTTCGACGAGATGCTCGAGGAGTCAGCGCGCCGGCCGCTCGTCATGAGCGTCGTGCTGCACAGCTTCATCCTCGGCCAGCCGCATCGGCTGCGCCGCTTCCGGCGCGTAATCGAGCACATCGTGAAGCAGCGCGACCGCGTGTGGCTTGCGCGGCCGCGGGACATCTATAAGCACATCGAATCGCTGCCGAAGGGCGTGGTGCCGGGAAGCTAGCTGCCCCCGAGGTGCCAAACCCGAGGTTCAACTAAATCGGGGGAAGCTTGGCGTCGGTCAACAACGCGGGGTTAGCTGGCAACTTCATTGCGCAACTTCGCCGGTCCAGCGATCGCGGTGCGCCCAGAATGGACAGTGCGGGCAAGACGAGCCTTCGGGGTAGTCCGTTCCCTCCTCGTGGGGACACCCGATGACGCGATCCACCATGGCGACCGACTTAGCTCCGTGGGAGCGAATGAACTGGAGGACATGCAATGATATTCGGCTCGTTTCTCACATCGGTCTCCGAAAACCATCGCTCAAGCGCAGACGGATGCTCGTTTTCACCGAGCACGATGCCAACACTGACCTTCGTTGCCACCTTGTCGTCGGGACCATAGAAGGCAACCGCGGCAACTGGATAGCCAGCAAAGCCGCGGCGCGCTTTCTTCCACAGTGCTCGCTTGTGGCGCTCGCTTAGTGACATGCGCGCTCATAAGTCTTCTGGCTTCAAACCCGTGTGCTTCGCGATACGCGAGAGCATCCGCGGCCCGATCTCGACGCGATCGTGAAACGCAAAGACAAAATCCGGCCAGCCCGCCCGCGAAAGAGTCTTGTGAGAACCGGACTGGCGCTTGAGCGACCAGCCGATCCGGTAGAGAGCTGCGAGTACCCGAGTGGCCTTGGACGAAGGCCACGAACTCATGCAGCTGCGATGCCTATGGAGATGGGCTGAGCCTTGGCTTCGTTGTGCTCCAGACGCTCCGCAAGCACTCGAAGGGCCAGGACTTCAGCCTTCGCCATGGCTTCGTCAGCCGTTGCGCCATAGGCGAGAACACCAGGAAGCTCAGGGACTTCTGCGATCCAACGTCCGTCTTCTTCCCGCTCGTGCTGAATAGTAAAGGTCGACATGCCCGTGATTCTACGCTCGGCCTGAAATTGACACCCAACGTCCGCAGCCAGGCGCGCTGGGCGTAGGCGCGTTTAGCGCCGAGCGAAAAGCGTCGCTCTGCGCTGCGTTAGTGCTCATCGCGAAAGTAGACAATGTGTGCCTTGTTGTGCGGTCGGACGGCATAGTGATACCGGATGACCTCCTCCGCTAGCCCGAGATCTGTGACCACCTCACCAGCGACCATGGCGGTTAGCTCGCGCTCGTTTTTCAGAAAGCCTTCGAGTGGTTCGTGCAGGTCCAGTTCACGCTCATCGGCCCACACCCCTAAGTGACGGCGCTTGACGTAGACGAGGACATCAATTGCGAGCCCTGCACGCCGGAGTGCATGAAGCAAGCAGACGCCTTCGAGGACATATGCCTCTTCGGCCGCGGCGTCTGCACGCAGTCGTGGATAGGTCGATGAATTCCAGAAAACCGCCTTTGTCCCGTTCAAGGTAGTCGGCCAAGCTGAGGAGACGAAAACCGAGGCTTGCGGCGGTCGCTTTGGCCAATGGGGTCTTGCCGCATCCGTCGATGCCATCAATTCCGATGTGGCGCGCTTTCGCACCGTAGAGCGCGGCTATTACGGCGTCTGGTGTAGCAACCTCGATCATTGATGAGCACTAAGTATTAGTTGATTTTTTAGTTGACAAAATGTCAGCCAAAAAAGACTAGTTGACAACGTGAGCGCGGTCTACTGGATGCGCCGATAAATCGTGGCGCGACGTGCCGAACCCGCCGCGCGGAAGCTAGCCGCAGACCCCGACGTAGCCGCAGGCGGTGCAGTAGTCGCAGCCGTCCTTGCGGATGAGCGTGTTGTTGCCGCACTCGGGGCAGGGGGCGCCGGCCATGACCGGATTCGCCTTCGCCGAAGGCGCCTCGAGGATGCCCATCTCGGTGCGCGGGAAGCCTGCTTCGTTCAGCACGCCGAGCATGGCGTAGCGGTGCACGATGAGGCGCGCAAGGTAGGCCACCGTCGACGGATAAGTCTGCTGCTTGCGGCTGCCGGGCACGAAGGCCATGAAGTCGCCTAGCGGCTCCGGGAAGTCGAAGAGCTTGCGGAGCTTCATGCCGGTCCATGCCGGGTCGAGCACCCGCATGTCGAGCGAAAGGAGCTTGCACAGGCCGTCGAGCGGCCGCGGATACTCGCCCGAGAGCCAGACGGAGTAGGGACGCGAAGCGCCGTCGGGCAGGGTGATTTCCTTCAGGCCCAGCACGAAGTCATCGCCGGTGCGGGGGTTGAGGATGTCCACCGTCCACGAGATGGTGCCGTCGGTGCCGGTTTTCGGCTCCTTGAGCGCGAACATCGCATCCATCACCGGCGACGCGCCGGCTTCCGCGGCGAGCTTGAACTGCTCGTCGCCCATGCCGGCGTGCAGCTGCTCGACGCGCCAGCGCACGATCTGCGCGAAGGCCGAGACGAGGGAAGGCATCAGCTTCTTCTCCCCGCGCGGCGGGAAGGGCATCTCGAATGCGTCGTCGCCGCGCGTCTTGGCGAGCGCGTCGAGCTTGAGCTTGAGCCAGGCGTGGTCGTTCGCGCGCATGTCCATCGACAGGGACTTCGCCAGCGCGCCGAGGCCTCTCGGTTGCTCGCTGCCGTTCACCCACACTTCAAACGGGTGCGGCGTGCCGTTCTCCACATGGCCGACGAACACGGCGAAGCGGTGCTGCGGATGCTCGACCATGTAGGTCCACGCCGGGTTGCCGCCGGAAAGATCGGGGCGTCCTGGCCAGCGCAGCGAGGCGAGCACGGGCGCCGGGATCGACTTCACGGTGATGCGGCGGTTGACGTCGTCCTGGACGAAGTCCTCGGTAGCCTTCTGCACCGAGAGCACGGAGCCGAGCACCTTGTTCGGCCGATAGGTGGCAAGGCCCTTGAGCTCCGACTTCCAGGCGTGGAAATAGAGGTCCTGGAACTCGCCGTAGGGATAGTCCTCCGGCACGTTCACCGTCTTGGAGATGCTGGTGTCGATGTAAGGCGCTACCGCCGCCACCATCTGCTCGTGCGCATGCGCGGTGAGCTCGAGCGCCGTGACGAAGTAGGGAGGCAGGTTCTCCGTGTCGCCCCCCATCGCTTTGAAGCGCCGCCAGGCGTGGTCCTCGACAGGAAACTCCTTCATCGTGCCGTCGGCCATGCGCTTCTTGCGCGTATAGGTCCACGAGAACGGCGGCTCGATGCCGTTGGAGGCGTTGTCGGCGAACGCGAGGCTGATGGTCCCGGTCGGGGCGATCGAGAGCAGGTGCGAGTTGCGCAGGCCATGCTGCTTGATCAGCTGCTTGAGCGACGCCGGGAGGCGCGTGGCGAAGCTCGTGCCGGAAAGGTAGAGATCGGCGTTGAACAGCGGGAATGCGCCGCGTTCGCGAGCGATCTCCACCGAGCCGCGGTAAGCCGCGTCGCGCATCGCCTCGGAAATGGTCGCCGCCATGCGGCGCGCCTCGTCGGTGTCGTACTTGAGCCGCAGCATGATGAGCGCGTCGCCCAGGCCGGTGAAGCCCAAGCCGACGCGGCGCTTGGCCATGGCCTCTTTCCTCTGCTGCTCGAGCGGCCAGGCGGTCACGTCGAGCACGTTGTCCAGCATGCGGATCGACACTTCGACCGTCTTCGCAAAGCGCTCGAAGTCGAACCTGGCCTGCTCGGTGAAGGGCGCCGCGACGTACTTCGTGAGGTCGATCGAGCCGAGGCAGCAGCAGCCGTACGGCGGCAGCGGCTGCTCGGCGCAGGGATTGGTCGCCTCGATCGTCTCGCAGTAGTTCAGGTTGTTGTCGCGGTTGATGCGATCGAGGAAGAGGATCCCCGGCTCGGCGTGGTCGTACGTCGAGCGCATCACCTGGTCCCAGAGCTCGCGCGCCCGGATCTTGCGGTAGACCCACAGGCCGTCGGAGCGCTGGTAGGCCTCCTTGTTGTCCGGCCAGGGCCTTGCCTTGTGGACGAGCTCGAAGGCCTGGTCTTTCTCGACCGCGAGCATGAAATCGTCGGTGACGCCGACCGAGATGTTGAAGTTGGAGAGGTCGCCTTCATCCTTGGCGTGGATGAATTCCTCGATATCGGGGTGGTCGCAGCGCAGCACGCCCATCTGGGCGCCGCGGCGCGAGCCGGCGGACTCGACCGTCTCGCAGGAGCGGTCGAAGACGCGCATATAGGAGACCGGACCGCTCGCGCGCGAGCGGGTGCCCTTGACCTCGGCGCCCTTGGGGCGGATCGCCGAAAAGTCGTAGCCGACGCCGCCGCCACGCCGCATGGTCTCGGCGGCTTCCGAAAGGGCGGTATAGATCCCGGGGCGGCCGTCCACCACCTCGGAAATGGAGTCGCCCACCGGCTGCACGAAGCAGTTGATGAGCGTGGCCTGCATCTGGATGCCGGCTGCCGACATGATGCGGCCGGCCGGGATGAAGCCGTCGGCCTGCGCCTGCAGGAACCGGCGTTCCCAGTGCGCACGGCGCTCTTCGGCCTCGACCTGGGCGAGGGCGCGCGCTACGCGGCGCCGGACCTCGTCGATGCTCGCCTCGTCGCCCTTCGCGTATTTCTCGAGCAGGGTGTCCCGGCAGATTTCCTGCGGGGGAGCTTCGGAAGACTGCGCGGTGACGGTGACGCTGGCCATACTGGGAAAGTATCCAGCATAACAGGCCGTAGCAGGGCCTGCAAAGACCCCTACAGCTAGTTGTTTCGCTAGGCGGCTTACCCCGCCTGCGCGGCCGGCTGGCCTTCGCCCGCGGCGGGCACCTCGGCGGCCTGCCGCGCCTTCTTCAGCAGGTCGGCCACCTCGTTATGGCCCATGCGCAGCGCGAGCTCCACCGGCGTGTCGCCTTCCTTGCTGGTGACGGCCGGATTGGCGCCGTTTCTCAGGAGGAGCTCGATCATCGCCGGATTGCCCTTCATGGCGGCGTAAGTGAGCGGCGTGTAGCCGTTGTCGTGCTGCAGGTTGGGGTCGAAGTTCATCGACAGCACCTTCTGCGCATACACGAGGTTGTTCTTCTCGATGGCGTAGAAGAGCGCGCGCACGCCTTCGGGGCTTTTCTCGCGCGGCTTGGGCTCGAGGCCGGTGGGCAGCAGCTTGACGAGATAGTTGATCACGCCGACGCCGACCAGCGCGACCAGCGCGAGCACGATCGGCGCGCGCGAGATGTTGAGGCCTTCGGCGATCTGTTCCGGCATGTTGGCGCCCGCGATCAGCAGCACGACGACGATGAAGAGGCCCGTCTTCAGGTAAAGGAACAGGCCGATGATCACGCAGCAGGCGAGGATGGCGAGCAGCGTGGTGTGGCTCACGCCCAGGGTTTCCTCGATGTACTCGTGCGGCAGGTTCGCGGTGACCGCGGTGATGGTGATGAGGCCCATCAGCACGAGCTCGCGGATGCGCACCTTCGTCAGAAAGTCGAGCTTTTCCTTCCCCTCAGCCATAGGCTTCCTCCCCGGAGTTCTTGGGCTAATTTTCGGGCTTTGCGCGCGACCCTTCAAGCTAAAATTGCCCGGTGTCGAAGGCCTTCGTGAAGGATGACGCGGCCGCGCCTGAGACTGAACTGCCTGAAGCCGCGCCGCCCGCCCATGGCAAGAATTACATTACCGCCGAAGGGTTCGCGCGCCTGCAGAGCGAAAAGAAGCACCTGCTGGAAGTCGAGCGCCCCGAGGTCGTGAAGACCGTGGCCTGGGCGGCGTCGCTCGGCGATCGCTCCGAGAACGCGGACTACCTCTACGGCAAGAAGCGATTGCGCGAGATCGATCGCCGCGTGCGCTTTCTCATCAAGCGGCTCGAGGCGGCCGAGATCGTGCGCTCGTCGGGCCGCGACACCGACCAGGTGTTCTTCGGCGCGCGGGTGACGGTGCGCGGCGCGGGCGGCGAGCGTACGGTGCGCATCGTCGGCATCGACGAGACCGATGCGGCCAAGGGCTGCATCTCCTGGATCTCGCCCATGGCGCGCGCGCTCATCAAGGCGCGCGAGGGAGATACGGTCGTATTGCGCACTCCCGCAGGAAATGAGCCGCTCGAAATCCTGGAGGTGACTTACCCATGACCGGCTGGCTCAGGGAATTCCGCGAATTTGCGATCAAGGGCAACGTGGTCGACCTCGCGGTCGGCGTCATCATCGGCGCCGCGTTCGGCAAGATCGTGTCGTCCTTCGTCGCCGACCTCGTCATGCCGGTGATCGGCATTCTGCTCGGCGGCATCCACTACGGGAATCTCGTGCTCAAGGTCGGCGACGCGCAGATCACCTACGGCAAGTTCATCGAGAACATGGTGGATTTCGTCGTCATCGCCTTCGTCATCTTCATGATGGTGAAGGCCATCAACCACTTCCGGCGCAAGGCCGAAGCCCAGCCTCAGGCCGCCCCGCCGCCGCGGCAGGAGCAGCTGCTCGAGGAGATCCGGGACCTCCTGAAGCAGCGCAAATAATTAAGGACGTTGTCCGGGATTATCTTTGCGGGTTATTTCTTGAAGTCGCCGGCCATCACCAGGCTTAGTTTCGCCGGGTCGATGTACTTCTTCAGCACGGCATTCACCTCGTCGGGCGTGAGCGCGGCGATCTTCGACTCGAGCTCGCTGTCCCAGGCGAAGGTGCGCTTGATGTAGAGGTACGTGCCGATGCGGTTGGCAAGCGCGCGGTCCCGCGTGCGCGCGAGGCGCCGCGACTCGAGGAGGCCTTTCTTGCCCGCCTCGACTTCGGCGGCGCTGAACCCGTCCTTCACGGCGCGCGCCACTTCCTCGCGCATCGCCTTCTCGACGCGCTCGCGGTTCTGCGGGGCGAAGATCGCGGCCACGCGGAAGCTCGCGACGTCGTCGAACGGGCTCGCGTTGAAGGAGGAATAGCTCGAGTAGGACAGGCCTTCCTTCTCGCGCACGCGCGCCCAGATGCGCGACGACGACGAGCCGCCGAGGAGGTAGTTCCCGAGGAGCAGCGCCGGGAAGTCGGGATTGTCGTCGCGCATCTGGATGTTCTCGCCACCGCGCAGCACGGCGTTCGCCTTGTCCGGCGTGAGGACCTCGTCCTCGATGGCGGGCCGGTCGAAGTACTTCGACGGCACGCGGGTGAACGGATGCGGATTGCGCCAGGGGCCGAAGAGCTCGCCCACCGCTTTTGCCACCGCGTCCTTGTCGAACTCGCCGACCACCGCAAGATCCGCCCCGGTCGCCCCCATCAGGTCGCGGTAGCAGCTCTGCGCGTCCTTGAGCGTCGCCTTGCGTATCCACTCGATGCGCTCCTCGAGGGTCGGGGTGTAGTTGCGGTGGCCCACGGGGTAGGGCTCGAGGTAGCGCGAGAGGCGAACCGCCGCGTTCGGACCCGGATCGGAAAGCTCGGCCTGCGCGCCGGCCAGCGCGGCGCGCTTGAGCTCCTCGAACTCGCTCGGCGGGAAAGAAGGCTCGCGCATCGCCTCGGCGGCGAGCCGCAGCGCCGGCACCAGGTTCTCGCCGCGCGCCTCGATCATGAAGCCCTCGCCGGAAAGCGAGACGCGCGCGTTCAGCTTGTCGAACGCCTCCTTCAGCCCCGCACGGCTCCTTTTCTTCGTGCCGCGCAGCAGCATCTGGCCGGCGAAATCGCAAGGCACCTCGCGGTTCATCAGCGTCTTTTCGTCGCCCCAGTGCAGGTTGAGCACCGCGACGGCCCGTCCGCCGCGCGTCTGCTTGGCGAGCAACGCCGTATTGATGCCGTTCGCGAGCTTCCGGCGCTGCAGGCGCGACTCGATGTTCTTCGGCGAAGGATCGAACGCCTCGCCGAGGTGGACGTCCTTCCCGCCCTTGTAGCCCTGCAGCAGCGCCTCGACATCCGGCGTCGGCGGAATCACCGCGCGGTCGGGGTGCGCGGTCGGCACGAAGGTGCCGGACACCCGGTTCGCGCGCTTCAAGTATTCCTCGGCGGCCTTCTGCACGTCGGCGACGGTCACTTTCTTCAGCTCGTCGCGGTAAAGGTAGAACAGGCGCCAGTCGCCGATCGCCTCGTTCTCGGAGAGCACGCTCACCAGCTGGCCGCTGTCGAGCTGGGCGCGCTCGATGTCGTTCAGGAGGCGAGTGCGGCCGCGTTCCACCTCGGCCGCGGTGATCTTGTGCATCGCGAGATCCTCGAGCACCTGCGTCATCACGCTGCGGGCCTTGGCGATATCGCCGCCCTTGGGGAGCTCCGCGCCGAAGTACATGTAGCCCGGATCGTGCAGCTGGCGCTCCGCCGCCCATGCGCTGGCGGCGAGCCCCTTTTGCACGAGCGCCTTGTGCAGCCGGCCCGAGGGCACGTCGCCCAGCACCTGCACCAGCACGTCGATCGCCGGATATTGCGGATGGCTGCCGGCGACGGTGCGGTAGAGCGCGGCAATCATCGGATTGTCGCCGGCGCGCCGCAGCACCACCGTACGCTCGCCGTCCTGGGTCGGCTCCTCGGTATAGAAGGAGGGCAGCACGCGCGAGGGTTTCGGGATCGGGCCGAAGTGCTTCGTCACGAGCTCGAGCGCCTGCTGCTCGTCAAAGCGTCCGGCGATGAGCAGTACCGCATTGTCCGGCTGGTACCAGACGCGGTAGAACGCCTGCAGCTTGTCGATCGGCACGCGCTCGATATCGGCGCGCTCGCCGATGGTCGGGTCGCCGTAGTTGTGCCAGGCGTAGGCGAGCTTCTGCATGCGCTGGAAGAGCACCGAGCCGGGATTGTTCTCGCCCATCTCGAATTCGTTGCGCACCACGGTCATCTCGCTGTCGAGGTCCTGGCGCGAGACGCGCGAATTCACCATGCGGTCGGCCTCCATCGCGAGCGCCCAGTCGAGATTCGCGGGCGTCGCCGACAGCGTCTCGAAGTAGTTCGTCCGGTCGTTCGACGTCGTGCCGTTCCACCGCGCGCCGCGCCGCGTGAGCTCGGACTTGACGTCCGGGAAGTGGGTCGAGCCCTTGAACAGCATGTGCTCGAGGAGGTGCGCCATTCCCTTCTCGCCGTAGCCTTCGTGGCGCGAGCCCACCAGGTACACGATATGGATGGTGATCGTGTCGGCGCCGGGGTCGGGGATGGTGAGGACCTTGAGGCCGTTCGGCAGCCGGTACTCGGTCACGCCCTCGATCGAGGTGACCTTCTGCGGCAGCTGCGCGAGCGCGGCCAGGGTCCAGAGGAGCAGCAATGCGCCGGCAGTTATGCCGATGGCGAGGCGTTTCATAGGAGCCAGTGGAAGAGGTGAAGTGCGGCGAGACCGGCGACGATGGTAGCGAAGGTCCGGCGCCAGCGCCATGCCACGGCGATTGCGACAGCGGCGGCGGCGAGTTGTTCAAATCCGGGCGAAAGCGCCACTTCCGGCGCCCAGATGGCCGTCAGGACGGCGGCCGGCACGTAGCGCAGCGCACGACGCAGGAGCGCGGGCGTCTCGACGTGCGGCGGCAGCAGGAGGAACGAGGCGCGCAGCGCGTACGTGACGAGCGCCATGCCGGTGACCGTGAGCCAGACGGTCATTTGCGCTCCAGGGCGAGGCCGGCGCCGATGCCGGCGAGCGCGGCGAGCGGGATGGAGAGCTTGAACGGCAGTGCGCTGGACGCCACCACGGTGAAGCCGGCGACTATCGCGGCGGCCACCATCGCGCGGTCGCGCAGCAGGGGAATCGTCATCGCGATGAAGGCGAGCGGGGCGGCGAACTCGAGGCGCCACGACGCAGGCACGCCGGCGCCGATCAGGATGCCGGCGGCGACCGAAAGCTGCCAGGCGGCCCATACCGTGAGGGCTGCGCCCATGAAGAAATCCCGCTCGCCCGGCGCATCGGGCTTCTCCGCATAGCGCATGACGGTCAGGCCGTAGACGTTATCGGCCTGGAGATAGGCGATGAGAAGGCGCCAGCCGAGCGGCTCGCGGCCGAAGTGCACGCGCAGCGAAGCGCTGTACATCATGAAGCGCAGGTTGATGAATACCGTCGTAGCCACGACGAGCAGCGCCGGCGTGCCGGAAGCGAGGAGCTGCGCCGCCGCCACCATCGAGGCGCCGGCAAAGACGACGACGGAAATGAGCATCGCGACCGCCGGAGCGATGCCGCTCGCGACCATCGCGACGCCGGTGATCACGCCGAAGGCGACGATGCCGGGAAGCACGGGCAGCGCGGCCCGTGCGCCGGTCAGGAAATTACTTCTGGGTGCTGTTCTCGCGGACGCAGGTCCTCAATTCTTCGCCGCGCTTGTCCTTGCACGCTTCGCGGATCTTCTCGCGTCGCGCCAGGCGCTCCTTGCCCGCCGCCTCGCACTTCGCCGAATCCTTCGCCTGGGAGCACATCTGCTTCAGCATGCAGTCGTCGTGCTCGGCGCCGCGCTTGCCTTCGCAAGCTGCGCGGGCGCTTTTCACGGCGTCCCGGCCTTTCGCCACGCGCTCCTCGCAGGTCTTCGGATCCTTCGCCTGCGCGCACATCTCGTGCGTCATGCAGGCACGGTGCTCCGCGCCGGCCTTGCCCTGGCAGGCCTGCTCGGCCTTCGCGCGGGCAGTCCTGATCTTTTCGCGCGCTTCCTCGCAGGCCTTGGGATCCTTCGCCTGCGAGCAGTCGAAGCGCGGGCCGGCCTTTGGCGCCTGGGCGTGCAGCGGGAAGCTGGCCGCCACTAGCACGGCCGCGGCGAACGTCAACAGTGGTCTCATGGGCTCTCCTGTGTGAGGGTTGCCTTGAGCAAAACGCGCCAGCCGGGGGCCGGCTGACAGCGCGCTACGTAAAGTTTTCTCTAGCCGAGCTGCTTCAGCATGGTGCCGGCGTCGGACACCTCGAATTTACCGGGGCCCTCTATGTTGATCTGCTTCACCACGCCGTTGTCGACGAGCATCGAGAAGCGGTTCATGCGCATACCCATGCCGCGGGCGTTGAGGTCGAGCTCGAGGCCGAGCGACTTGGTCCATTGCGCGCTGCCGTCGGCGAGGAAGCGGATCTTGCCGAGGGCCTTCTGGTCGCGCCCCCAGTGCGCCATCACGAAGGCGTCGTTCACGGCGACGCACCAGATCTCGCTCACGCCCTTCTTCTTCAGCTGGTCGAAGTTCTGCACGTAGCCGGGCACGTGCTTTGCCGAGCACGTCGGCGTGTAGGCGCCGGGCAGGCCGAAGATGGCGATCTTCTTGCCTTTCGCCGCTTCGCCGACATTCACTTCCTTCGGCGGCATCGCGCAATGCGTGCTGGAATCGAACTCGGTGGACTCCATCAATTTGCCGTCCGGCAGGCGCTCGCCGACCTTGATCGTCATTGCGGGTTCTCCTCGGGGTGTGCGAAAGGGGGAGGCGGAATGATACCGAACCCGGTCCTTGAAGGAGAAGTGCTTCCACCCGAAAGCGACGAGGAGCGCGAGCGGCGTGAACGGCTCGCCCTCCTGGCATGGCTGCTCGACAGCTCCATCCCCATTCCGGGGACGCAGTTCACGGTCGGCCTCGATGCCGTGATCGGCCTCCTGCCTTTCATCGGAGACCTGCTCGGCGTGGTGCTGTCGGGCTACATCCTCGCCGAGGCGAACCGCATGGGCGTAGGGCGGCGCATCCTCGCGCGCATGGCGTTCAACGTCGCGATCGACGGCGTCGTCGGCATCGTGCCTCTCTTCGGCGATGTGTTCGATGCGGCATGGAAGGCGAACCAGAAGAACGTGAAGCTGCTCAATGCCTGGGCCGAGCGGCCGCACCGCACACGGCGCGCGAGCGGCCTATTCCTCGCGGCGCTTGCGCTCGCCTCGCTTGCCTTCCTCGCGGCCTGCGCGTTCCTCGCGTACCTGTTGCTGCATTGGCTCGTCGGCTAGGATGCGCTGATGCTTGCGTGGCTGCGTCCGCTTGCGCTGGTCCTCGCGCTCATCGCCCTCGTGTTGCTCGCGCTTTCGGGGCCGGGCGTGCGATTCGAGCTGTGGGATTACCGCGTGGGTTTCACGGTGTTCGCCTGGGCCGCCTACGTGGCGATCGCCGGGGCGTTCGTCGCCGCGCTTGCGCTCGCCATTCCGAAAGTCCGGGTGCGCGGCATGCTGATGCCGATGCTCGCGCTCGTTCTTGGGCTGGCGGTGCTCTATGGGCCGCTTGAGTTCCGGCGGGAGGCGCGTGCCGTGCCGCCGATCAACGACATCACGACCGATACGGAGAATCCGCCGCGGTACATGACGAGCACGCGCAGGTATCCGGGCGCCGAATTCGCGCGGCAGCAACGCGCCGCTTATCCGGACATCGGTCCGGTGCTCCTCGCCGCCCCGCCGGCGCAGGCATTCAAGAAGGCACTCGCCGCGGCGGAAGCGATGGGCTGGGAGGTCGTGGGCTCGGATCCGGCCGCGGGCACCCTCGAGGCGGTGGACACGACGAAATTCTTCGGCTTCAAGGACGACATCGCCGTGCGCGTGACCGCGACGGCCGACGGTAGCCGGGTCGATATTCGCTCGAAGTCGCGGATCGGAAGAAGCGACCTCGGTACTAATGCACAGCGCATCCGGGCGTACGCAGAGCGCCTGAAATGATTTCGGCGTAACCTTGCCCCCGTTGACACCCGTAAGGGGCTGACTATGAAAACAATCACGTTGTTCGCGGCGGCGATGCTCGCGAGCTCTGCATGGGCCCAGCAACCGGCTAAGGAGCCCGCCAGGCCGACGGCCGCGCCGGCGGCCGCGCCCGCACCGGCACCTCAGGAAGCGCCGAAGGCGGAAGTCGCCAAGGCGGAGCCGGCGAAAAAGCACGCGCGAAAGCCCAACCCGCATCGGCAGGAGGACGCGAGGCATTGCCTCGACAAGCCGACCAACACCGAAATCATCAAGTGCGCAGAAGCGTATCTCTAGAGGGCGCCGTCCCCGGCGCCGTCGAGAGGTCGATCGGCACGTAGAAGTCCGCTTTACCGCGCCTCACGCGCAGGCCCAGCGCGGCGTTCGAATCGGCATACGAGGCAAAGATCCGCGTGAAGTCCTCGATGCTGTGCAGGCGCTGCTCGTTCACCGCGTAGATGACGTCGCCGACGCGCAACCCCGCGTGCTCGGCGGCGCTGCCCGCCTTCACCACCGACAAGCCGTAACCCAGGCCGAGCGAATGCAGGGCAGGCGCGGGCAGCTCGCGCAGGCTGAGGCCGAGCGCCGCCGGGCTCTCGATCGTCACCTGGCGCAGCGGGCTCTCCCGTGCATCGCAGCCCGCGAGAGCGAGGATGAGCGCAAGCAAGAGCGGTCGCATCGCCTCGCTCCAGCAAGTTGCGAACCCGGTCCGCGGCTTGCTCGTGAGCCTCCCATTCACTGAATTGGAGGCTCGCATGGCCATGGCAACCCATCCCTACCACGAGCGGCGCACGAGCGAGCGCCGGCGCATCGCCTACCCGGGCGTTTATCGCACGGGCCTCTTCAGCGCCGAAGGCATGCGCGTCTCCTGGGGCGGCATCTTCGGCGGGGTGATGGTCGCCGTCGGCCTTCTGCTGCTCCTGGCGGCGCTCGGCGTGGCGATCGGCATCACGGCCATCGATCCCCAGTCGACGCAAATGGGCAAGCTCGGCATCGGCGCCGGCATCTGGACCGGCGTGTCGCTGCTCCTGTCGCTCTTCGTCGGAGGACTGGTGTCGAGCCGGCTCGGCGCCACGTTCGACCGCACGACGAGCTTCTTCGAGGGCTTTCTCGTCTGGATCGTGTCGCTCCTGCTGGTCACCTATCTCGCGGCGAGCGGCATGGCCTGGGTCGCAGGCGATACGTTCAGCATCATTGGCGCCCAGCCGGACATCTCCCTGTCTGCGCCGCCCGAGGTGGTGCAGGAAATCCGGGCGCCGGCAGCAAAGACCGCCTGGATCACGTTCGGCTCGCTAGTCCTCTCGCTCGGTACGGCGCTCGCCGGGGCGATGGCGGGGCGCCGGCGTCAACCGATCTCCACGGGCACGTAGAGCGAAACATCGCCGCGGTGCACGAGGAGGGCGACCATGTCGCCCTTCTTGTGGCGGCCGATCAGCTTCTCGAATTCTTCCTGGCTCGAAAAGGGGCGCTGGTTGACGCCGAGGATGACGTCGCCCGGCAATATCGTGTTGCCCGGACCGGCGCGCTCGGCGACATCGAGCACGACGAGCCCGTAGTCGATGCCGAGCGTCGCGCGCTCCGCGCTCGTGAGCTCGCGCATCGCCATGCCGAGGCGCGCATTCTCCTGCCTGGCCGGCTCCTGCCTCACCGTGCCGATCGCTTCCTGCGGCACCTCGCCGACGCGCAGCGGGAACGTCTGCCGCTTGCCTTCGCGCCAGACGGTGATGTGCGCGAGGCTGCCGGGCGGGGTCGCCGCTACGCGGCGCGGCAGCTCGTTCGGCTCGTCGATGCGCTCGCCGTTCCACTCCAGCGCCACGTCGCCGACCCGGAGGCCGGCACGGTCGGCGGGCCCGCCTTTCTCCAGGTTGATGATGATCGCCCCCGTCGCCTCCTCGAGCTTGAACGAGCGGGCGAGCTCCTTCGTCACGGGCTGGATCGCGACGCCGATGCGCCCGCGCGTCACCTTTCCTTCGCGTCTCAGCTGCCGCGAGACGTCGAGCGCCACCTCGATCGGGATGGCGAAAGACATGCCCATGTAGCCGCCGGTGCCGCTGTAGATGAGCGAATTCACCCCGATCACCTCGCCGTCGAGATTGAGCAGCGGCCCGCCGGAATTGCCGGGATTCACGGCGACGTCGGTCTGGATGAACGGCACATACAGCTCCTCGGGGAGCGAGCGGCCTTTTGCGCTGATGATGCCGGCCGTAATCGTGTTGGCGAAGCCGAACGGCGAGCCGATGGCGGCGACCCAGTCGCCGGGCTCCAGCCTGGAAGAATTGCCGAGCTTCGCGGTGGGCAGCCCGTGCGCCTCCACCTTGAGGAGGGCGATGTCGCTGCGCTTGTCGATGCCGACGACCTTCGCCTTGAATTCCCGCTTGGCGTCGGCGAGCCGCACAGTGACGTCGTCGAAATCTGCGACGACGTGCGCATTGGTCAGGATATAGCCGTCCTCGCTGATGATGAATCCGGAGCCGAGCCCCGCGCGCGGCGGCGCGCTGCGCTCGGGCTGGTCGAGGCCGAAGCGCCGATAGAACTCGAGCATCGGATCATCGGCGCGCCGGCTGCCCCCCGCCGCGGCAGTCTGTGCCTTGCGGGTAGAAATGACGTTCACGACGGCCGGGCCGGCGATCTTCATGAGCGACTTGAAGTCGGGCAAGTCTCGCGTCGCCCCTTGGGCGTCGTAGCTCACGCACATGAGGCACAGGATGAAGCCGAAGATCAATCGATCCATGGCTAGCAAGGGTGCTTCGCCACGGCCTGGCTGATGCGCTCGCGCACCGGCTTGCCGTCGGCCCAGGTGCGCAGCAACGCCTCGACCACCGCGTGCCGCGGAGAGCGCGCGACGAGGCGCTCGTTCAGCTGCAGGGTGACGCCGGGCCCCGGCGCATAGGCGATCGTGACGCGATCGCCGACGGAAAGCTGGTGCCACGCGCTCTGGACCGCATTCAGGCTCGCCCGGTCGAGCCCGGCCTGAAGGGCCTGGTTCCACCTTGTCGGCACATCGCGCGGCAGGAAGCTCGTGGAAAGGATCTGCACGTGCAGCGCCTTGGGCTCGCGCGGATCCGGCAGCGCCACCTCCGGCGCGGCGCGTGGCGCCACGTAGAGCGCGGCGGCGTAGTTATGGATCCATAGCGTGTCCCGCGTCGCGCAGCTCCGCGCCGGGAGCATTTCGCTGCCCACCCGCAGGCCGCTCGGCACCTGGATGGCCGCCGCCTGCATGAGCGACAGCAGGCCCAGGACCATCGCAGCGACCGCGGTTCGCCACTTCACGGCGCTTGCGCTGCAAATTACGGTCCCGGCATGAAAGGTGCCTCTCGCTTGCCGGACATGCGATGGCTCGCCCTTCTTGCGGTACTGGCGGCCTGCGCGAGCGAACCGCCGCCGACAGCCGAGCTTGCGTCGGCGCGCGCCGCGGTTGGGCACGCAAGCACGGTCGCCCGGCAATACGCGCCGAACGAGCTTGCTGCAGCGCGGGCAAAGCTCAAGCTCGCGGAGGGTGCCTTTGCGCGCGGCGACCCGGTCCGCGCCCGGCGCCTTGCGGAGGAGGCCGAGGTCGACGCGCAACTCGCCCAGGCCCTGTCGCAGAACGAGCGGTCGAGGCAATGAGAGCCGCGCCCTGGCTGCTCGTTCTCGCCGGATGCGCGGTGTCGCCGCCGGCCCACCAGGCGCTCGACCAGGCGCGTGCTTCCTATGCGGCCGCGCAGGCTGATTCCAACGTGCTTCGCTACGCGGCGGCGGAACTCGATGCCGCCTCCCGCACGCTGAGCGACGCCGAGCGGTCGCGGGCGCCCGACGAGGCGGCGCACCTTGCTTATCTCGCCGAGCAGCGCGCGCGCATCGCGCGGGAGATCGGGCATGCGCGGGCGAACGAGCGCGCTGCATTGGACGCGCGTCTCAGGCAAGCGGAAGACGAGCGCGACCGTGCGCAGGCGCGGCTGAAGGAGATCGAGCAGGAACGCGACCTGAACGACCGTCTTGCCGCAGAGGTGCGGCGGCTCGAGCGGCAGGTCGCCGACCTGAAGGCCCGAGAGACCGAGCGCGGGTGGATCCTCACCCTCGGCAGCGATCTCTTGTTCGATCCCGGGCAGGCGAAGCTGAAGCCCGGCGGCCGGCGCGCGATCGCCAACCTCGCGCGGTTCATGCGCCAGTATCCCGAGCGCCGCATCCTCATCGAAGGCTTCACCGATTCGAGCGGCTCGCCGGAGCGCAACCAGCGTCTCTCCGAGCGTCGTGCCGACGCGGTGCGCGAGGCTCTCGTGCGCGACGGCGTCGAGGCGAATCGCGTGGCGGCGCGCGGCCTCGGTTCCGCCTACCCGGTCGCGAGCAACGACGCTCCGCGCGGCCGCCGGCTCAATCGCCGGGTCGAGATCCTGCTGGGCGATGCGCAGACCCGCGCGGCGACCGGAGCCGGCGCGGGCGCTTCAAGAAGTCGGTGACTCAGGCTCGGCGACGAACCGCAGCAGATAGGCGCCGATCGCGAACAGGATGATCACGGAAAGGATCGAGACGCGCGGGCTGCCGGTCAGGTAGCTCACCGTGCCGACGAGGAGCGGCCCGATGATCGCGGCCACTTCGCCCAGCATGTTGTAGAAGCCGAAGAATTCGCCGGCGCGGTCTTTCGGCACGAGCCGGGCGAAGTAGGAGCGGCTGAGGAGCTGCACGCCGCCTTGCACGAGGCCGACCAGGCCCGCGATCAAGTAGAACTCCCAGGCCGACTTCATGAACGTCGCGTACACCGAGACGAACGTATAGACCGCGAGGCCGATGAAGATCGCCTTGCGCGGCCCGATGCGCTCGCCGAGCTTGCCGGCGAGGAGCGCAGCCGGCACGCCGACGAACTGGACGAGCAGCACCGCGAGGATCAAGTCCGAGGTGCCGAAGCCGATCGACTTGCCGTAGTCCACCGCCATCTGGATCACGGTGTTCACGCCGTCGATGTACACCCAGTAGGCGGCGAGGAACACGAACACGGGCTTGTAGCCGCGGATGTGCCGGAACGTCTCGAGGAATTGCGTGATGCCTTCCCGGGCCGCGACCGAAAGAGGCACATGCGCTTCGGCGCGCGGCGACGCGGGCACCCAGAACATGAGCGGCAGCGAAAAGAGCGCCCACCACACCGCCGCGAGGACCAGCAGGAGCGGCACGGCTTCCCCGGGCCCGGCAAGGCCGAACCACTGCGGCTTGAGCGTCATCGCTACGCCGAGCGCGAGGAAGATGCCGCCGCCCAGGTAGCCGGCGAAATAGCCGATGGCGGAGGTGATGTCGAGCTTTCCCGCGGGCGCCACGCTGACCAGCATCGAGTCGCCGAACACGTTGCCCCAGAAGTAGGCGATCGAGGCGAGCACATAGAAGAGCACCGCCCATTGCCATTCGCCTTTCGGCACGAAGTGCAGCCCGAGCACCATCACTGCCCCAAGCAGGGCGGCGGCGAACAGGAATTTCTTCGCATGCCCGCCTCGATCGGCGATCGCGCCGAGCACCGGCGCAGAGAGGGCGACGACGAGGCTCGCCGTGGAGTTCGCGAGGCCGAGGCGAAACGTGCTCACGGTGACGTCCGCTCCCGCGCTCCAGAAATCCTTGAAGAAGATCGGGAAGAAGACCGTGATGATCGACGTCGTGAAGGCGTGGTTGCCCCAGTAGTAGAGCGCCCAGCCCCAAACCTTCCGTTGCATCAGCGGCTCCGGAGCACGCATCGAATGCCGCCAGCGCCGATGTTCACGTCAATGTTGTAGCCATCGGGCGCTTCCTGCGTCTGGATCCTCCGCTGCGCCTCATTCAGTAGCGCGAGCACGAGCGCAGTTTCCGCGACCACCGAGGCCGGCTTGCAGAGCTCGCAGTCCATCATCTTCGATTTTGCCGTGTTCCCCTCCAATCCGTGGATTGGAGGGGAATTGCTTCAAGCTTCAATTACGCGGCAGATAGGCCTTGCGCCGCTCGAGGCTCTCGCGCGGCCAGTACTTCTCGCGGTCGTAGTACTCCGGCACTGCGGGCGTGCCCGGCGGCAGCACCACCCAGGGCTGCTTGGACGAGGTGAAGATGTGGATGTCGGGCGGGCAGGCGTCGGGATTGTCGAGCGTGCCGACGCGCACGAAGCTCACCACGGGACCCGCGCCGCCGTAATGGCTCCAGAGCGCGATGCGGCACTTCGGGCAGCGGGCGATCTTCTGGCCCTTGCCGCTATTCGAAGGCGTATCCACCATTTCGGGCTTGGCCGCGGTCACAGTGAGCCGCTCGGTCTCGATCATCGCGTTGAGCGCGAACGACGCGCCGCTCTCGCGCTGGCACCAGCGGCAATGGCAGCAGTGCACGAAGAGCGGCTTCGTCTCCATGCGGTAGCGCACCGCCTTGCAGTCGCAGCCGCCTTCGAGCGGAAATGTCATGGGACCCCCAGGATCACTTTGTCGCCGACCGCGACGGTACCATCGTGCAGCACGCGCGCATAGAGGCGGCTCCACCCGGGATGCACCTTCTGCGCGACGCGCACGAACTTGCCGCCGGCGAAGTAGGGGAGAAGGTTGTTGCACGGCGCTGCATAGTCCGTCAATTCGAGCTGCACCGCGCCGACCTCGAGCGTCGCGCCCGGGACCATGCGATCCCAGGGCACGCCGCCGAGCGTGAAGTTCTCGCCGATCGAGCCGACGTCGATCGGATGGCCTTCGGCCCGGAGCGACTCGATCAGCTCGAGCGAGTAGAGGCACACCGCCCGCGTCGGGCCGCCGTGGTAGCGCAGATCCCGCTGGCGGTCGCCTTCCACGCCGCTCGCGCGCACGGCCGCTGAACGGCGCGCAAATTTCGGCACGCCGCCGGTCGAGACATTGATCGAATGCAGCACGCTGCTCATCGGGTCTTGAGAGTTTGGGGTATAGTCTTTTGCCGATGCAACAAGCAGTTAAGACCGAAACCGCTCCGCACCGGCTGACGATTGGGGAGCTCCTCGACGGCTTGGTCGAGGAAAAGATCGTCGCGCCGGAGGCCGCCGAGGAGCTGAAGAAGGAGCGCCGCTACTACCGCGGCGCGCTGCATCCGCTCGCCATCATCGCCGACCAGAAGTGGCGGCATCCGAACGGCAAGCCGCTCTCGCTCGAGCTCCTGACCGAGTGGCTCGCGAAGCGGGTCGGCATGGAATACATGCACATCGATCCGCTGAAGATCGACTTCGCGGGCGTGACGGACGTGATGTCCTCCGGGTACGCGACGCGCTTCCGCATCCTGCCGGTCGGCGTCACGGCGAAGGAGGCGATCATCGCCACGGCCGAGCCGCACGTGCGCGACTGGGAAAGAGAGCTCGCGCCGATCATCAAGCGCGAGATCAAGCGCGTCATCGCCAACCCGCTCGACATCGAGCGCTACCAGGTCGAGTTCTACAACCTGGCGAAGTCGATCAAGGGCGCCGGCAAGGCCGCCACCGGCTCGAGCGGCCTTTCCAACTTCGAGCAGCTGGTCGAGCTCGGCAAGAGCGAGAAGCCGGTCGACGCGAACGACGCGCACGTGGTGCGCATCGTCGACTGGCTCTGGTCCTACGCCTTCGAGCAGCGCGCGAGCGACATCCACGTCGAGCCGCGGCGCGAGCACGGCATCGTGCGCTTCCGGATCGACGGCGTGCTCCACCAGGTCTACCAGATTCCCGCGGCGATCCTCATCGCCATGACAAGCCGCATCAAGATCCTCGCGCGCATGGACGTGGTGGAGAAGCGCCGCCCGCAGGACGGCCGGGTCAAGACGCGCACGCTGGGCGGCGAAGAGGTCGAGCTGCGCATCTCGACGATGCCCACCGCCTTCGGCGAGAAGCTCGTCATGCGGATCTTCGATCCCGAGGTGCTGGTGCGCGACTTCAAGGAGCTCGGTTTCTCCGACGAGGACCACAAGCGCTGGCGCGACATGACCGAGCGGCCGAACGGCGTCGTGCTGGTCACGGGGCCCACCGGATCGGGCAAGACCACCACCCTCTACTCGACGTTGAAGACCCTGGCGACGCCGGAGGTCAATGTCTGCACGATCGAAGACCCGATCGAGATGGTCGAGCCGGCGTTCAACCAGATGCAGGTGGTGCAGGCGATCGAGCTCGGCTTCGCCGAGGGCGTGCGCGCGCTCATGCGGCAGGACCCCGACATCATCATGGTCGGCGAGATTCGCGACCTCGAGACGGCGGAGATGGCGGTGCAGGCGGCGCTCACCGGTCACCTGGTGCTCTCCACGCTGCACACGAACGATGCACCGAGCGCGGTCGCCCGGTTGCTGGAGCTCGGCGTGCCGCCGTATCTGCTCAACGCCACGCTGAACGGCGTGATGGCGCAGCGCCTCGTCCGCACGCTGTGCCCGCATTGCAAGCAGAAGATGGAGCTCAACCGGGCCGAGGATCAGGCCGCGTGGGAAGCGCTCGTCACTCCGTGGAAGTCGAAGCACCCCTCCAAGCTCTACAAGCCGGTCGGCTGCCTCGAGTGCCGCATGACCGGCTTCATGGGCCGCATCGGCATCTACGAGACGCTGCTTTTCACGAGCGCCATCAAGAGCCTGGTGAATGACCAGGCCGATCTCGGCGCGCTGCGCGAGCAGGGCTTCAAGGAAGGCATGAAGCCGCTCAGGATCAGCGGCGCCATGAAGGTGGGCGCTGGCCTGACCACCATCGAGGAAGTCCTGAAGGTCGCGCCGCCCGTGCGCGATACCAACGCCTGAACTCCCTCATTGAATCCGATTAACGACGCGTTGCTGCTCGCCGGAATCTCGGCCGCCATCGCTTACCTCGTGATGGTGCTCTTCGCCCGCCGCCGCGAGCGCGAGCTCAACGCGGTGCGCGCGCACGAGGAGCGGCTGAAGGGCCTGATCGAGCTCTCGGCCGACTGGTTCTGGGAGACCGACGCCGAGCACCGCATCACGTGGCTCTCGGGCGGCGGCCCGGTGGCGACCCTTTTCGGCGATACCGGCACCTACGGCCGGCGTTTCTGGGAGATACCGCGCGTCGAGGTCGATCCGCGCGCGCTGGAGGCGCATCTCGAGCGGCTGGGCAAGCAACTGCCGTTCTTCGATCTCGAGATCGTGCGCTCCGATGCCCGCGGGGCGCGGCAAGTGCACATCATCTCCGGGCAGTCGCGCCACGATGCCGGAGGGAAGTTCATCGGCTATCGGGGCGTCGGCCGCGACGCCACGGAGCAGCGCCGGGCGGAGACGAGCTTGCACCAGGCGAAGACCCGGCTCGAGCTCGCCCTCGACGGCGGCAACATGGCGGAATGGCACTATGTCGTCGAGGGGGATGAGCTCTCGGCGGGCGACGGCTGGGCGCGTTTTCTCGGGCACCAGGAGTCGCCACGCATCGCGAGCGGCCAGCAATTCTTCGCCACCATCCACCGCGAGGACGGCCGGGCTGCGCGCGAGGCATGGGTGCGCGCGCTGAAAGGCGAGGCGGAGGAATACGACGCGGAGTTTCGCGCCTCGACGCGCGACGGCGGCTGGAAGTGGCTGCATGCCAAGGGCCGCGTCACGGAGCGCGGCCCGGACGGACGCGCCCGGCGCCTGTCGGGCATCGTGGCCAATGTCGATGCCCGCAAGCATGCCGAGGCGGCCGCCGGCGTCGCCGACCAGCGCTTCCGCGATGTCGCCGCCGTGTCGAGCGAATACATCTGGGAAACGGATGCCGAATGGCGCTACACGTACCTGTCCGAGCGGGTCGAGGCGCTGATCGGCTATCCGCGCGCCGAGCTCCTCGGGCGCAAGCTGTGGGAATTTGTGCCGCTCGGCGAAGAGCGCACGATGCGCGCATGGTTCGACGCGCGCGGCGGCGAAGGCGTTCCTTTCCATGGCCTGGTCCACCGGATCATGACGCGCGGCGGCGCCGTGCTGTGGCAATCGCTCGCCGGGGTGCCGCTGCACGACCCGGAAGGCCGCTGGGTCGGCTACCGAGGCACCGGCGCCGACGTCACCGTGCGCAAGCAGGACGAGGCGCGCATCGAGCAGCTCGCGACGCGCGATACGCTGACGGGGCTAGCCAACCGTAACCTGCTCGCCGAGCGCACTGCCCAGGCTATCCTGACGGCGGCGAGGACGCGCAGCCAGCTCGCGCTCCTCGCGATCGACCTCGACCGGTTCAAGCTGGTGAACGAATCGCTCGGCCACGCCGCCGGCGACACGCTGCTGCGCGCGGTCGCGGAGCGGCTCGCGAATGCGCTGCGCCGCGAGGACACGCTCGGCCGCGTCGGCGGCGACGACTTCGTGCTGCTGTGGAACGGCCTCAAGTCCCGCGAGGAGGCGGCCGCGCTCGGCGAGCGGCTGCTCTCGATCCTCGGCCGGCCCTTTTCCATCGAGGGCCGCGCCCTCGCGGTCGGCGCCTCCATCGGCATCGCGCTCTATCCGCGCGACGGCCGCGACTTCGCCGAGCTCCTGAAGCACGCCGACGCCGCGATGTATCACGCGAAGGAGGGCGGCCGGGCGGGGTTCCGCTTTTTCCATCCGTCGCTCAGCGCGCGTGCCGCGGAGCGCCTGCGCGTGGAAAACGACCTGCGTGCGGCGCTCACGAGGAACGAGCTCCTCCTGCACTGGCAGCCGGTCGTGCAGGGTCGCTCGCAGATCGTCGGCGCCGAGGCGCTGGTGCGCTGGCAGCACCCGACGCTCGGCCTGATCGGGCCGGAAGAGTTCGTGCCGCTCGCCGAGGACTCGGGCCTCATCCGCGCGGTCGGCGAGTGGACCCTCGAGCGCGCCTGCGCGCAGGCCGGCGCGTGGCAGCGCGAGCTTCCCGGCGCGCCGTGGTTTGCCGTCAATGTCTCGGCGGCCGAGCTCGCGCAGGGCGATCTCTTCGTCGACAAGGTGAAGCGCTGCCTTGCCGCGCACAACGTCGACGGCAAGCGAATCGAGCTGGAAGTGACCGAGCGCGTGCTGATGCAGAACTTCGAGGAGAACGCCGCGACGCTGCGCAAGATCGGCGCGCTCGGCGTGCGTTTCGCCATCGACGACTTCGGTACCGGCTACTCGAGCCTGGCCTACCTGCGCGAGCTGCCGATCGACAAGCTGAAGATCGATCGGCTGTTCCTGCGCTCGATCGAGTCGCATCCCGCCGACCAGGCGATTGTCCGCACCATCGCCTCGCTCGCGCAGACGGTCGGGGTCGCCGTGGCGGCCGAAGGCCTCGAGACGCCCGCGCAGCTCGAGTGCCTGCTGCGCCTTGGGTGCGAGCAGTGGCAGGGACATCTCTGCAGCCCGCCCGTCGACGCGCCGGCCTTCGCTGCGCTCCTGACCTCGGCCGCCCGCCAGGAACGCCGCGCCTAATTACGGACGTCGTCCGGAATTAGCTCCGAAGACGAGCGCGGAAAGCACCATCGAGAAGATGCTGTAGACGATCGCGCCCGCCACGCCCCACCAGAAGCCGGCGACGTTGAATCCCTGGACGAAGGAGCCGACGAACCAGAAAAGCAGGCCGTTGATCACGAAGATGAAGAGCCCCAGCGTGAGGATGGTCGCCGGCAGCGTGAGGAGGATGAGGATCGGCCGGATCACGGTGTTGACGAGGCCGAGGACCAGCGCGGCGATGAGCGCAGCGCCGAAGCTCGCGACCTTCACGCCAGGAAGCAGGTACGCGACGCCGAGCAGCGCGAGCGTATGGAGGAGCCAGGCGACGAGGAGCCTTAGCATGCACCCCGAGTAGGCAACATTTATTCCCGCATCTATTCCCAGAGCGCCTTGGGCATCGGCAGGCCGGCGTAGTCGTCGGCCGTGAGCGGCCCGTTCGGCGCGATGCCGAAGCTCTCGAGCACCGAGGCGATCTGCCGCGCGTGCTGCGCCGAGTGCCAGGTACAGCGCTCCATCACGTGGTGCAGGGGCTGCTCGCCGTAGTAGGTGCTGAGCTTCGCCGTAGCGACTTTCGCCCCGTCGCGCTGCCACCAGCTCTCGAGACGCAGGGCCACGCCCTTCCCATAGTCGCGAATGTGCGCGACCGCGGTCACGTTCGCCGGCGGCGGCGCGTTGTAGACGGCAGTCAGGTCCTGCACGCCGTTCTCGATCGCCTGCAGGAAGGAATCGGGCACCTGGTAGACGTGATAGGCGAGGTCGCGGATGCTGCGGTCGCGACCCGGCGTCGCGCGTTCCTTGAGCTTCCCGGCCGGCATCTGCATGACGTGGCGCTGTGCGGCGGCGAGGACCACCTGCCACTTGCGGTAGAGCGCATCCGGCGGCAGTCGACGGAAATCGACCTTGCGCCCGACGAACTCCGACACGTCGGCGAGCTCCTGCGCGAAGACATAGTCCTTGCCGCGCGCCACCACCGGCACGGTGCGCACGCCGAGGCTGCGCAGCTCATCCATCGCCTCGGGCTTGGCCGAGACGTTGATCGATTCGTACTCGACGCCGAGGTTCGTCAGGAATTCCTTCACCTTGACGCAGCTCGAGCACCCGGGACGCCAATAGACACGTAGTTCGTTCATGGAGCCACCCTTACACCCTTTACGCCGTGCTTTTCAATCGCGCGGGCGACGAAACCCGAGCGCTTCACGTCTTCGGCGAACTCCCGCAGGTATTTCGCCGCCGCGGGACGCCCTTTGGGCGCGCCGATCGCCTGCTGCACGCCGGTGATCTGTCCATCGAGCACGCGGGAGCCCGGCGTGCGCGCCTGCTCCTCGACGAGCTTCGGCTTCAGGCCGCCGAGCGCTTCCAGCTTCTGCGCCATGAACGCGTCGTAGGAGGCAGGGATGCCCTTCGCGCGCACGAGCTGCGCCTTCTTGAATGTTCTACTCAAGAACAAATCATAGGCGCTGCGCTCCGATACCGCCACGCGCACGCCCTCACGATCGACATCGGCGATCGTCCTGATCGGCGAGCCGGCCGGCACGAGGAAGGTGACCGGAATCTCGAGATACGCGTTGGTGAAGTCCACTTCATCGGCACGCTGCGGCTCGGCGCCGAGGAAGCCGACGTCGCACTGCGCGCTTTTCACCGCGTCGAAGAGCTTGCCTGCCGCATCGAACTTGGCGAACTCGAACGGCATGCCGACCCGTCTCGCGAGCTCGCGGCCGAGATCGGGCGCAATGCCCTTCGGCTCACCGTTGGCGTCGTCGCCGATGACCAGCAGGAAGTTCGAATAGTTGAGGCCGATCTTCAGCTTGCCGGAGGGGGCGAGGTCCTTGTTCATGGGGTGGCGGCGTAGAAGAGGTTGGTCATGCTCTTGAGGTCGAGCATTTTGAACCCTTTGAAGCCCGCCTCGCGCACTAGTTTCTCAGTCTGCGCCGGCCCCATGCAGGTGCCGAGTCCCGGCCCGCCCTGCGCGAGCGACTGCGTCATGCAGTGGAACACGCTGAAGCCGTAGAACATGGTGGCGACCGGGTTCTTGTTGTCCTCCAGCCGATCGGCGGCCTTGGGCTCGACGATGAAAAGGGTGCCGCGAGGGTCGAGCAGGCCGTGGATGTGGCGCAGGACCTCGACCGGCGCCGTCAGGTCGTGGATGCAGTCGCAGATCGCGACGAGGTCGAAGCTGCCGTGCGGCACGGTGGTGCGGAAATCGACTTGCACGCCGGCTTGCGCCGCGGCGTCGCGCGCGCGGTGGATGGACTCGGCGTGCACGTCGTAGCCCGCGACCTGCGCCGAAGGAAACGCCTTCTTGATCGCGATGGCGACCCGCCCGGAGCCGCAGCCGAAGTCGAGCATGCGTCCGCCGGCTTGCAGCTTTGCGACCACCTCGGGGACCGACTTCAGCCAGTAGCTCGCGAAGCGCTCCTCGTACTGCCCGCGATTGAGGAGATCCAGCGCGTGGACGCAGTCGGCACCGAACTCCTCGAAGGGCACGCCGCCGCCTTTACGAAACGCCTCGGCGACCTTAGGCGCGACGCGCGCCATGACCGGCACCATCTCCCACATGCCGCCGACGAAGTGGTCGGTGCCGTCGCCGGCGACGAAATACGCCATCTCGTCGGGCAGGGTGTACTTCGCGTCCTGGTAGTCGAGATAGCCGGCGCTCGTCATGCCCTTCAGCCATTCCTCGACGTAGCGCCGCTGCAGGCCCGATGCCCGCACCACGTCGTCGAGCGTCATCGCGCCCTTGCCCGCCATCGCGCGGAAGAGCCCCGTGCGCGTGCCGACGAACGCAAGGCCGGCGCTCATTGCTCCCGCCATGTCGCGCAATACGCGGTCGATGGCCTGCTTCTGCTTTTCCCGGTCCATGCGCTATTTCTGCGCCGCGATGCGCTGATTTGCAACCGCGAGGCGGTCGACCACCATGTGGAGGAGGGCGGTGGTGAGCTGGAGGCGGCAATTGATGCTCGCCTTGGCCAGCATGTCCGGATTGAACTCGGCGACGAGCGCGTCATCGCCCGCCTCGATCGTCGCCTGGCGCACCATGCCGCCTTCCTTGATGTAGGCCATCTCGCCGAAGCACTCGCCGGCATTCAGCATGTTGAGGAGCCTCCCGCCCTTCATCACCTTGACGTGACCGCTGCCGAGGAAGAAAAGGCTCCGGCCCTCGTCGCCTTCCTTGACGATGGCCGTGCGCGCCGGCACGCGCGACCAGGCTCCGGCGTGCACCAGCTCCCAGATCTCGGCATCGTTCAGCCGCTCGAGCACCGGCACCTTGCGCAGCGCCTGGAACTTGTCGCTGTCGGCGATCGTCTTTTGCGAGAGCGTGAGGCGGCCGGCCTTGGCGAGATCGAGCGCGGCTTCGGCCCAGCTCGCATAGCGATCGGCCGGCTTCTTCCCCAGCATCCGCAGCAGGATCTCGTCCACTTCCCTCCGGATTTCGCCGCGCACGCTGCTCGGGGCGGCAGCCGGCTCGTTTGCGATCTTTGCGAAGAGCTCCTCGAGGCTCGCGCCGACAAAGGGCCGCTTGCCGGTGAAAAGCTCGTACAGCACGACGCCGAGCGCGAACATGTCGCTGTGCACGCCGAGCTCCTGGCCGGCGACCTGCTCGGGCGACATGTAGTAGGGCGAGCCGAACACCTCGCCGGCTTCTCCGGTCGCGGGCTTCTCCGGGCCTGTCTTCAGGTACGCGGCGCCGAAGTCGGCGACCTTGATGTTGGTGCCGGAGACCACCATGATGTTCGCCGGCTTGATGTCGCGATGGACGATGCCCTGGCGGAACGCGTAGTCGAGCGCCCCGCAGCACTTGAACGCCACCTGGATCGCTTGCTCGGGCGTAAGGAGCTTGCCGGGCTGGACGTATTGCGTGAGGTCGCCGCCGGGCACGTATTCGAGCGCGATGTAGCCTGATTCCCGGCTCACGGACGCTTCCAGGATCTCGGCGATGTGCGGATGCTTCAGCTTGCCGGCGAGCGAGGCTTCGTTCAGGAACTGCGCGGTGACGGTACGCTCGAAGTCGGGCGATGCCACGACCTCGCGGTCGAGCACCTTCAGCGCGACGTCCTTGCCGAAGAACGTGTCGAGCGCGAGATACACCGTGCCGGATGCTCCCTTGCCCAGCACCCGGCGCAGCTGGAATTTTCCGATCTGCTGCATCGCTCGCGCGCATTGTAGACTCGGCCACAAATGAAGGATCCCAACCCCGTCACGCTCGAAGCGCACGGCGTGCGTCTCGAGCCGCTCGCGAACGAGCATGCGGCTGCGTTGCGCGAGGCGGCGTCGGATGGAAAGCTCTGGGAGCTCTGGTTCACGTCGGTGCCCGAGCCCGACCAGACAGACTCTTACATTTCGCAGGCACTCGCTGGCCAGGCCGCGGGCCACATGCTGCCGTGGGCGGTGCGCGAAATGACGAGCGGCAAGATTGTCGGAGCCACGCGCTACCACGACGTGATCAAGCCCGCGCATCGCGTCGAGATCGGCTACACCTGGTACGCGAGACGCTGGCAGAAGAGCCATGTCAACACCGCGTGCAAGCTCTTGCTGCTGTCGCACGCGTTCGACACGCTCGGCTGCAGAGTGGTCGGCCTGCGCACGGACAACTTCAACTTCGCCTCGCAGCGCGCGATCGAGGCGCTCGGCGCGAAGAAGGACGGCGTGCTGCGCCACCACGCGCCGCGGCGCGACGGCACGGTGCGCGACACCGTGATGTACAGCATCATCGTTTCGGAGTGGCCCGACGTGAAGCGCCACCTCGAGACGCGACTGAAAAAGGGGTAGCGCGGGCCTGCAAATTGCTGTACTAGCGGCCGTGAACCTGTCGCTGCGGCCCGAGCATCTGAAGCGCTACAAGGACTTCGCGCTCCTGCTCTTCAAGTACGGGCGGCGCGATCTCGTCGCGCGCGCCGGCCTGAACGAGCTGCTGCCCGAAGAAGCCGAGCACGATGAAGAGCGCATCCCCGAGGCGCGCGAGCTCGCCCGCGACGTCGAGAAGCTCGGCCCGACCTACATCAAGCTCGCGCAGCTCCTCTCGACGCGTCCCGACATCATTCCCCCCGTCTATGCCGATGCGCTGGCGCGGCTGCAGGATCACGTCGCGCCGTTCCCCTACCAGGAAGTCGAGAAGATCCTGACCGAGGAGCTCGGCGTCCGGCTGTCGAAGGCCTTCGAGCGCATCGACCCCAAGCCGATCGCCGCGGCGTCGATCGGGCAGGTGCACTACGCGGTGCTCCGCAGCGGCCGCGAGGTGGCGCTCAAGGTGCAGCGGCCCGGCATCCGGGAGCAGGTGCTCGACGATCTCGAGGCGCTTGGCGAAGTGGCCGCCTTCCTCGACGCGCATACCGAGTTCGGCCAGCGCTTCGGCGTCCGGCTGCTGCTCGAAGAGTTCAGGAAGTCGATGCTGCGCGAGCTCGACTACCGGCAGGAAGCGCTGCACCTCGTCACGATCGGCAACAACCTGAAGGAAATCCCGGAGATCGTGATTCCCCAGCCGGTGACGGCTTACTCGACCTCCCGGCTGTTGACGATGGAATTCGTGGCCGGGACCAAGATCACCGCGCTCGGTCCCCTCGCGAGGATGGAGCTTGACGGCGAGCGGCTCGCCGATGCGCTCTTTCGTGCCTACCTCAAGCAGATGCTGCGGGACGGGCTGTTCCATGCCGATCCGCATCCCGGAAATGTCTTTCTGGTGGACGGAAAGATCGCGCTCATCGATCTCGGCATGGTGGCGCGCATCCGCCCTGCGCTGCAGGACCGGCTGCTGCAGCTGCTCCTCGCGCTGAGCGACAACCGACCGGACGAAGCGGTGAAAGTGCTGCTCCTCGTGGCGGAGCAGCGCGATGGCGCGAACCAGGCGGGCTTCAGGCGCGGCGTCGCCGAGATCATCGGCCAGCACCAGGAGGTGGCGCTCGCGCGCCCTCAGGTCGGCCGCGCCGTGCTGATGCTCCTCAAGGTGGCGGCCGAGAACGGCATCCACCTGCCGCCCGAGCTCGCGATGATCGGCAAGACCCTGCTCAACCTGGACGAGATCGGGCTCACGCTCGCGCCGCGCTTCGATGCCAACGCGGCGGTGCGGCGCCACGCGGCCGACATCACGCACGAGCAGGTACTGCGCGACTTCTCGATCGGCTCGATCTTCAGCACGGCGGTGGAGCTGAAGAACTTCGTCCAGCATCTTCCGGGGCGCGTCAACCGCATCCTCGATCGCCTGGCGGACAACGAATTCGCGATGAGGGTCGACGCGATCGACGAGGCGCGCCTCATGGAAGGCCTGCAGAAGGTGGCGAACCGCATCGCCACCGGCCTCGTGCTCGCCGCGCTGATCGTCGGCGCGGCGCTCCTGATGCGCGTCGAGACGAGCTTTCGCCTCTTCGGCTACCCGGGGCTCGCGATCCTGCTATTCCTCGCGGCCGCCATCGGTGGCCTCTGGCTCGTCGGCACGATCCTCGTCAACGACATCCGGTCCCGGCGCGGGCTGCGTCATTAGAGGCGCTTCCGCATGAGCACCGGATAATTAAGGACGTTGTCCGGAATTAGAGTGGTATCGCGAGCAACGTGTCGAAGCGACGGCTGTCGCAGACGACCACGCGCTCGTCGTACTTCATGTCGGGCAATGCGATGCGGTCCAGGTAGCGGCCGGTCGCGAAGAGCAGGCTCTCGCCGTTCTCCATGGTGCGCACGACGAGGAAGTTGGCGGTGGACTTGACGAGACGATCGCTCTCGCGCTCGACGAGCACGGCGGAGACGATGTGGCGGTAGCGCTGGGGCTCGTAGATGTTCGCGTGCCGCAGCGAGGCGATCCGGTCGCCCAGCATCGCGCGACCTTCGGCGTAGAGCACGGCGAGCGGCAGCCCGCGCGCTTCGTTCTCGGCGGTGGTGATCCGGTACTTGCCCTTGTCGGTGAACAACTCCGGCCACGACTCGAGTTGATCGCTGTCGAGGGCATGAGCATAGCGGGCATGGAGCGCTTCCACCGCGAGCTGCAGGGTGACCTCCATCAGATCTGCATGTAGCTGCGCCAGGCTTTCCATAGCCCGCGCACGGCGGTCTCCGTGATGCGCGAGTCGCCGGAGCCGATGTGTGCGCCGCCCATCTCGATCACGGAGGCGCGCTCGGGCGAGGCGGCGACGCCGCGCTGGACGAAGCCGGTCGCGGCGCCGTCCTCCATCGAGATGTAGCCGGCGGGGCCGACCAGGTTCGCCTGGAGCAGGCGCCGGCGCAGCATCGCCTCGTCGTCGTCGGCGAAGCCGAAGAGGGTCCAGTGGAGCTCCGTGCGATCGACGCCTTTCGGCACCACCTGGCGGGCGGCGAGCGAGTTGCGGATCTGGTGCAGCACGAAGCCGGGGAACAGCGACAGGATTTGAATCGAGACGTTGTCGCCCAGCTCGTCGACCTGGTCGAGCAGCTCCGGCGCCTCCAATTTGAACGTATCGGAACCCGCGGAACGCATGCCGCCCGCCTCGTAGGCATCGCCCCGGTCTTCGACCCTTTCCGTATAGGTGCAATGGTGCGCGCCATCGTCGGAGACGAAGACGCCGCCTTTCTGGGTCAGCCGGTTGATGCGGAAGCGGGTGAAGAAGAGATGCAGCAGGCTCGCATGGTAGGTGTCCTTCACGTTGTCCATGTAGAGCTTCCAGTTGTTCGGCAGCACCTGTGTGTAGGTGCCGAGCACCTTCACCGGCTTGATCATCACGCGCTTCAGGCGCGGCAGGATCTGCGGGCCGATGTAATCGGCGAGCGCCTTGGCTTCGCTCGACAGCGTGCCGAACACCAGGCCGCCGATCGCTTCCACCCGGAATTTCTTCGGCGCCTGGGATTCGGGATGCGCGTCGGCGGGCATGCCGCCCTTGCCGGCGATGCCTTTCCCGAAGGCGACGTTGGTCAGGTTGCCGGCGTGGTCGTACGTCCAGTTGTGATAGATGCAGTTGAATCGCTCCGCTCGCCCGCGCGCCTGCATGCAGATGAGCGCGCCGCGATGCGCGCAGCGGTTCTCGAACGCATGCAGAGCGCCCTGTCCGTCGATGCGCGGATCGCGCGTCACGACGACCGGCATGTCGCCGACGAATGTCGTCAGGAAGCTACCGGGCTCGG
This sequence comes from Burkholderiales bacterium, assembly GCA_035632415.1. Taxonomy (GTDB): domain Bacteria; phylum Pseudomonadota; class Gammaproteobacteria; order Burkholderiales; family SG8-39; genus SCGC-AG-212-J23. The sequence goes on from DASQGW010000134.1 coordinate 47,183, forward strand.
CGAGCTCGGCCTCGAGGCAGAGATAGTTCCAGGTCGGGCCGTGAAATATGCGGCGCTGCTCTTCGCGATACACGTCCGCGTCCTGGTAGACCCAGTACGGCACGCGCGTCGCGCCCTCGGCGGGCCAGGCTTTGAGCATCGTCGGATTATAGGGATGCGCAAGACAGCGACGAACAGGCTTTGCTAGGTTGCCAAGCCCTGCGTCCATCAAAGAGGATCGTCGTGAAGAAGCTTTTCGCGCTCGCATTGATCGTCACCGCCGCCCCGGCATTCGCGCAGGTGGCGCGCTTTCCGCCGCCGCCACCGCCGAGCCTCGATGGACCGTACCTCGGCGCCGGAATCGGCTACTCGCAGGCGAAGAAGGGCTGTCTCGGCATGCTGTCGGGTGGCGGCCGCAGCTGCGACGACAACGACATGGCGTGGGGCGGCTACGCCGGCTATCGCTTCATGCGCTTCCTCGCGGCGGAGGCGGCTTATCACGACCTCGGCCGCGTGAGCGCGACCGGGGCGGCCTCGAGCGAGTCGGTGCATGCCGTGGCGATGGATCTCACCGGGCTTGGCATCCTGCAGATCGACGAGCACCTCGGCGCCTTCCTGCGCATCGGCGCTTATCGCGCTACCCTTGATACTTCCGTGCGCGGCATCGACGATCACACGAACGGCAACATCACGTATGGCGCGGGCCTGCAATGGGATCTCGCCATGCTGGGCGGCCTCGGCGTGCGCTTCGACTGGCAGCGCTATAAGAAGGTCGGCGGCGAGGACACCCCGTACGGCAGCAACAACTACGATGTGCTGAACGCATCGCTCTTCTGGCGGTTCCGATGAAGGCATGAGACTCCTAGCTGCGGCCGCGCTTGCTGCGTTTCTCGGAGCGAATGCGGTCAATGCGCAGGAATGGCCGGCGAAGCCCGTGCGCATCGTGGTGCCATTCCCGGCGGGCGGCAGCGCAGACCTGATGCCGCGCATCGTCGCCGAGAAGCTCGGCGAACGGTGGGGCCAGCCGGTGGTCGTGGAAAACCGTCCCGGCGCCGCCGGCAACATCGGCGCCGACGCCGTGTTTCGCTCCGATCCCGACGGCTACACGCTGTTGTCGAGCCCGCCGCCGCCGCTCGTCATCAACAAGCTGCTCTATCCGAAGCTTTCCTACGATCCGGACCAGTTCGTGCCGATCAGCGTAATCGGCTCGATCCCTAACGTGCTGCTCGTGCATCCGCACGTCGGCGCGAGCTCGGTCGCGGAGCTGATCGCAATTGCCAAGGCGAACCCCGGCAAGCTGAACTACGCATCGCAGGGCAGCGGCAGCACTTCGCACCTCTGCGCCGAGCTCTTCAAGGCGATGGCCGGAGGCGCGAGTGGAGAACTGCGCATCACCCATATCCCCTACAAGGGCACGGCACCTGCGTTGACCGATCTTCTCGCCGGACAGGTCGACATGATGTGCGACAACCTCGGCGTATCCCTGCCGCACGTGCGCTCGGGAAAGTTGAAGGCGCTCGCGGTCGCGAGCCGGCAGCGCTTTCCCGGCCTGCCCGAAGTGCCGGCGCTCGCCGAGACGCTGCCGGGCTTCGAGTCGATTGCCTGGTTCGGCATCGTCGCGCCGCCGAAGACGAGTCCCGTCGTCGCGGAGAAGGTGGCGAGCGGCGTGCAGGAGGCCCTCAAGCTGCCCGACGTGCAGAAGCGGCTGGCGGAGCTTTCCGCCCAGCCGATGGGGCTCGGACCGGGCGAGACCGCCGCCTTCATGCGCCGGGAGGTCGAGCGCTGGGGCGCGGTGATCCGCGCCGCGGGCGTGAAGCTGGAGTGAAGCGGGGGCAACTCGCTCGCCTCGCCATCGCCACCGGCGATCCGGCGGGCATCGGCCCGGAGATTTCCCTCAAGGCCGCACGCGATCCAGAGGTGCTGGCGATGTGCGAGCCGACATTGTTCGGCGCGCGCGACGTGCTGGCCATGCACGGCGCCGTCGATGGCCTCCGCATCCGGGAGGTGAAGCAGGCGCGCCCGCGCATCGGCAGCGTGGCGCCGGAACATGGCCGCGCAGCGCTCGCCGCCGCCGAAGCTGCGATCCAGGGCGCGCTCGCCGGCGAATACGATGCGGTCGTCGGCGCGCCCCATACGGAGACCGCGATCCACGCCGCCGGCATCGCTTTCGATGGCTATCCCTCGTTCGTCGCCCGGGTCTGCGGCCTGCCGCCCGACGATGCGGTGCTGATGCTCTGCTTCGAGCATGAAGGACGCGAAGTGCGCATCGCGCACGTGACGCTGCATGTGAGCGTTGCCAAGGCTTTGGGTCTCATTACGCGGCAGAGGATCCTCCATACGTTGCGCGCGGTCAGCACGGCGCTTGCGAAGCTCGGCATCGACGAGCCGCGCATCGCAGTCGGTGGAGTGAATCCGCACGCCGGGGAATCGGGCGCGTTCGGCCGCGAGGAGATCGAGCTCGTCGATCCGGCGGTCCAGGAGGCGCGGCGCGAGGGAATGGCGGTGGACGGGCCGATCGGCGCCGACACGCTGATCCAGCGAAAGGGATACGACGCGTACGTGGTGATGCTGCACGACCAGGGGCACGTCGCCGCGAAGCTGCTCGCGCCGCAGCGCGTCGCGGCGCTCACCATCGGGACGCCGGTGCTCTTTTCTTCCGTCGCCCACGGCTCGGCGCTCGATATCGCCGGGCTGGGCAGGGCGAATGCCGAGGCGATGGTAGAAGCAATTACACGGTTAGTCGGTCGTCGACGTCGCGTCGCCGCGACCTAGAAATTCCCGCGCAAACAATCATCTAGCTTTCGCGCAGCGGGCCGGCGCTCGGTGCGCACGACGGCTCGCTTTGGCCCGGAATTCGTAAGGCGTTGAAGCGCCGCGCATTTCATTGCGTGGTACGCGAATTGCACGGAGTCGTGTCCACAAGCGCCAAGACACCACTCCTCATGAATCATCGCTTGCGCCAAGAGCGCACCGTATTCCTGCTGTACCTGGGAGCGGTCTTCATCTCGCTAATGTCGGCGCTGCCGATCGTCACCGCGTCGCTCGGCACGCCGCGCTATGTCGCCGCCCAGCAGTCGCCGCGCGAGCTGACGTTCGAGCAGCTCGATCGCAATCGCGACGGCTACGTCGACCGCAACGAAGCCGAGGGCCAGCCCGGACTCAATGCGGTGTTCGACCGCGCCGATCGGCATCCCGACGGCCGGCTCGACAAGGTGGAGTACGCGAAGGCGCTCTCCTTCATCGGACAGTGAACCTCTCCTTCGGCTTGGTGAAGACCGCGACCGACGAGCAGGCCGAGCGCCTGCTCGCGCGCGAAGCACGCTGGCTGCGCGAGCTGGAGGAGGTGCGCGAGCTCGACGGCCAGGTGCCGCGCGTGCTGGAGGAGGGCACGGGCCCCGGCGGACGCCGCTACCTGGTGATCAGCATGCTTCCCGCGCGCGCCGACAAGATGGGTGAAATTCGGGGCTTTACCGGGGACCACGCGCGCTTCCTCGCCAGCCTGCGCAAGGCTCGCCTGCGGACGCTCGAATTCGACGTGTCCGGCACCGGCCAGTGGCTGCAGCGCTCGATCGGCACGGCGCGGGGCTTCGCCGCGCGGCGCGACCTGCAGACGCTCGAAGCGAGCTACGGCGATTGCGAGACGGCGCTTCTCTACTGGACCGGCCCCTATGTCCTCGCGCAAGGCGACTTCGCGCCCTGGAACATCCGCAACCTCGGCTCCCAGCTCTTCGTCACCGACTGGGGCCACGCGCACGCCGACGCGAGCCCGCTCGACGACGTCCTGCACTACCTGATGATCCAGCGCGCCTTGAACTCGCGTCCGGTCACCGTCCCGGTGCTGCGCGAGGCGATGCGGCGCGCAGCCGAGTTCGCCGTGCAGGCGTATCCCGAATGGTCATGGCGGCCGCCGGTGATCGGCGCGCTGACGCTCGTCCATCTGCTCGGCGTGGTCCTCGACCGCTCGCTCAGGCTCGGGCGCATCGAGCGCGCCGACCGCGTCGTCGGCTCCTACTGGAAGCTCCTCGAGAAACGCTCGGCCTGGATGCTGAAATGAAACGGAAAGGAATCGAACCATGAGCGCCGCCGCTACTGCCGCCGGCTATCTCTACGCCTCTGGGCGCCTGCGCGGTCGCGCGCAGCGCGAGCAGGAAGACCACGGCGAGCATCACGAAAGGAAACCGGCCGCGCGCCCGCTGCGAGTCGACCGGCCGCGGCGCGAGGTGCGGGTGGCCGCGCTACCCCCGGCGCAGGGGGAAGCGAAACCGCGGCGTACGCCGACGATCCAGTACCGCACCCGCCGGTGGCGCCCCAATGAAGAATGAAGCGCGCCGCTCCGGCGGCGTCTTCATCGGCAACCTGTCCGCCGAGAGCGGCGCCGCCACGCTGCGCGAGGCGCTCGATCTCGCGCCGGCCGCGCGCGTCGAGCTGATCGACCGCGCGGACCTCGAGGCCGACGACCTGCAGTCGCGGCTGCAACAGGCCGCTTACCTCGTGCTGCCCGCCCTGACGCACGAACCGATGCCGCGAGCGCTGGTCGAGGCCTTTGCCAACGCAGTGCCGGTGATCGCGAGCCGCATCGGCTCGGCGGTCGAGCTGGTCGAGCCGGGAAGGAACGGCCTTCTCTTCGAGCCGGGATCGGCGCGGGACCTGGCGCGGCAGCTCGCATGGGCGGAGGCGTTTCCGGAGAAGATGCGCCAGATGGGCGAATGCGCCCGAGCGGACTACCTCGCGCGGTTTACCGCCCGCTGGAGCTATCCGACACTCTTCGGCGAACGCCGGCGCGCCGCGCGCGCCTAGATCCATTCCGGGGGAAGCGCATCTTGATTGAGCTCGGCGTCACGCCGACCATGATCCAGCCCGTGATTCTTTGCGGCGGATCGGGCACGCGGCTGTGGCCGCTTTCGCGCGAGCACCATCCGAAGCCGCTGCATGCGCTGAATGGCAGCCAGACGCTCCTCCAGGAAACGGCGCAGCGGCTGCGCGGCGTTTCCGCGATCGGCGAGCCGCTCGTCGTCTGCAACGAGGCGCACCGCTTCATGGTGCAGGCGCAGCTCGAGCGCGCCGGCGCGAGGCCGAAGGCGATCCTGCTCGAGCCGCAGGGACGCGGCACGGCGCCGGCGCTGACGCTCGCCGCGGTCCACGCCGTCACCTCCGATGACCCGGTGCTGCTCGTCATGCCGTCGGACCATTTCATCCGCGGCCGCGACGCTTTCCAGCGCGCGGTGGAGAAGGGGGCGGCGCTCGCGCAGCGCGGACACATCGTCGCGTTCGGCGTGCCGCCGACAGCGCCAGAGACCGGGTACGGCTACATCCGCGCGTCGAAGGCGAGCTTCGTGGAAGCCTTCGTCGAAAAGCCGGACGCGGAGACCGCGCGCGAATACCTCGCGTCCGGGCGCTACCTCTGGAATAGCGGCATCTTCGCCGTGCGTGCTTCGGTGTGGCTCGATGCGATCGCGAGCTTCCGCAAGGACGTCTTTGCCGCCTGCGAGCGCTCGTACCGGCAAGGCAAGCGCGATGGCGCGTTCCTGCGCATCGACGCCGCGGCCTTCGGCGAGTGCCCGTCGGATTCGATCGACTACGCCGTGATGGAGCGCATCGCCGCCGAGCCCGACACGATCCAGGCGGTCGTCGTGCCGCTCGACGCCGGCTGGTCCGATGTCGGCGCCTGGGACGCGCTGTGGGCGATCGAGGAGAAGGACGAGGCCGGCAATGCCACCGCCGGCGACGTGCATCTCGCGGACACGCGCAACGCGCTCGTCCTCGCGCAGCATCGGCTGGTCGCGTGCGTCGGCATGGAGGACGTCGTCGTCGTCGAGACGCCCGATGCCGTGATGGTCGCGAGGAAAGACAAGGCGCAGGCCGTCGGCAAGCTCGTCGCCGAGCTGAAGGCCGCCGGCCGCGACGAGACGCTCGTCCATCGCAAGGTGCAGCGTCCCTGGGGCAGCTACGACGGCATCGAGAAAGGCGAGCGCTTCCAGGTGAAGCGCATCGTCGTCGAGCCGGGCGCCGCGCTATCGCTGCAGATGCATTACCACCGCGCCGAGCACTGGATCGTCGTGCGCGGCACCGCGCGCGTGACTCGCGGCGACGAGAGCTTCCTCCTGACCGAAAACGAGTCGACCTACATCCCGCCGGGCACCCGGCACCGGCTGGAGAACCCGGGCAAGATGCCGCTGGAAATCATCGAAGTCCAGTCCGGCGCTTATCTCGGCGAAGACGACATCGTCCGCTTCGAAGACGCCTATGGAAGGTAATTCGGGCGGATAGGAAAAGGGGTCAGAGCAATTTTCCTGTAACTACTGATGAGCGTAGGTGTTACAGGAAAATTGCTCTGACCCCTTTTCTTCAGAAGACGTAGCGGACGTTGGCGATGCCGGCGTTGTAGGAGTAGTTGCGCCCGAGGATGTTCGACTCGCGCTCGCCGTGGTCGATGGAGAACTGGAAGTGGACCTGGCGGGTCATTTCCCAGTACGCGCCGAGGCGGTAGCCGCGCACGTACTCCTCGCGCAGCGGCGCCACGCCGAGCTGCGCCTCCGGGTCGCCCGCGAAGACCTGGTGCTGCTTCAGGAACCGCGCCTGGAAGTTGAGCTTGGCCGTGGGCGCCCAGCCGGGGCCGAAGGCGAAGCCGGTCACGGTGACATGGCTCGCGCCGATGTCGATGATCGAGGAGATGTGCTTCTCGGTCTCGACCGTGAACATGGTCTTGTTCCCCGGCAGCCACTGGAACAGCGCGTCGTAGGTCGGGCCGTCGAAGTTGCGGCCGGGGAGCTCGCTGTATTCGCGATGGGTCTGGCCGTAGCGTCCGGCGAGGCGCATGGTGGGTCCGACCGCCCAGGTCGCCACCACGCCGACGTCGCGCTGCGTGTAATCGTTGTTGACGAAGACGCCGAGCGGGTCGACGAGCTGATTCACCGGCGCGTTGCCGCGCGCCTGCGCATATTCCAGCCCGAGCACGTTGCCGAGCTGCGTGGTCCAGTCGATGCCGCCCGTGACGATGGTGGTCTTCGTGTTCGAGTCCGCGCGGGAGGGGCGCACGTAGTCGATGAACGCGGCGCCGGCGCGAGCGCCGAGGTGCGGGCCGAGCACGTAGCGGCCGTTGGCGCTGAACTGCGTCTCGGTGATCGGATCGTAGGCCGCGCGCTGGATCTCGGAGAGGTTCGCCTGGAAGCGCCGCCGCGAGACGCCGATCGCGCCGGAGAGGTCATTGCCCACCTCGTAGCGCCATTCGGCGAGCCCGCCGTAGCCGATGTTGTCGAGATCGCTGTACTGGTTGTAGACGTAGCTGTCGACGCGGCCTTCCGCATGCAGGCTCTGCCGCCCGACGATGCGCTGGTCGTAGCGCCCGCCGATGCCGAGCCGCGTGAGCAGCTCATGGTTGTCGCCCGTCGTGCGCCGCAGGATGTTCGAGTCGTACATCATGCCGAACTGGCCCCAGAGGTTGTACGGCGGGAGCGGCTCGCTCGGATAGGCCGGATACACGCCGCTGTCCGCCGGCGTCAGGACGTCGACCGCCTCGAAAGCGAACGCGGAGACCGGTGCCATGAGCGGTGCCGCAAGCAGCAGCCAGGCTGCCCTGAGAACGCAGCGATGCATCAGCGGAGCCTTTCTGGAGATTGTTTGCGGCGATTGTAGGGAGCGCATGTGACGCGAGTGCTTGTCGCCGCCCGGCAACAGGACTATGGAGCTATGCGGGCATAGTTCCGGTGAACTCATTGATTTTGCAAAGTGGCATACGCGTTGCTCCTGGTTTTTTTCTTGGATGTCGCTGATCGATTTACATCGCCACTGCATTCGCTCCGAGCGCGAGCTGAACGCCGTCGTCGGCGAGCCGTTGCTCGCGGCGCGCCCCCTTGCGCCCGAAGCGCTGCGCGCACTCGCGCAGCAGCTCCTCGAGCACTGGTTCAACGCTCGCCGCAGCCTGCTGCCGGTGGTGAGCACGGGCCGTCGCGACGGGCGTACGTCGCTCGCGATCGAGCTCGCGCGAGCGCTCGCCGCCATGGGCGAGCGCACGCTCCTCATTGACGCCGATCTGCGCTCGCCGTCCCTGCACCGGCATTTCTCGATCGGCAACAAGGGCGGGCTCGGCGACTTCCTCGACGGCCGCGGCGTTCGCCTCGCCGCGTGTGCCGACAACCTTGCGGTGCTCGCGGCGGGAAGCGTGCGCGAAGATCCGCTCGAGCTCCTGAGCCGCGAGCGGTTGAGGCGATTCTTGAGCGCGGCAGCGCGTCCCTTCCGCGTGATCCTCGCCGACACGCCGGCCGCCGCGTGCGGGCCCGATCACGAGATGTTCTCCGCGCTCGCCGGCGGCGCGCTGCTCGTCGTACGCAAGGGCGAAAGCGCCCGCCGGCTCGCACGCTTGCGCCGGCGCTTGGCCACCTGTGCGGCCCGACCGGTCGCTACGGTCTTTAATTACACCTGAGATGGAAGAGCGCGGCTACGTCGCGGAGGCCCTGCTCGAGCGCCTGCGCGCGGCGGGCATTGTCTTTCGGCTGATGGGCGAGCCGAGCGCGATTGCCGAGCGCGCGCCGGAGGAGATGGAGCTCGCTGTGCCGCCTGCAGCGCTTGGCGAGCTGCCGGCGGTGATGGCCCGCTTCGCGCAGGAGCTGGACCTGCATCTCGTCGAGCTTTACCGGCCGGGTTGGGCGGCATGGCGGGTCGTCCTCGCCTGGAGCAACGAGATCGGTCATCCCCGGTTCATGGCCGTACGCTTCTTCGTCGGCGCGGAGGAGGGCATCACGCCGGATGCGCTCTTCGCCTGCGGGCTCCTCGACGCGATCGAGAAGCGGGCGCTGAGCGAGGTGCGCGCGGCGTGGCTCTCGGGCCTCTGGCAGCAGGATCCGCACGCCGCGATGGAGCGCGTCGCCACGCGCTGGCGCAAAGAGCAGGACCGCCGCCTCGTCGCGAACGCGGCCCGCTCCGGCAACTGGCAAGCCGTTCGCGGCCACTTGAAGGATCTGCGGGGCTTCCGGCTGCCCCGTGCGCCGCGCCGCGCGCCGAGGGTGCTCTTTACCGGTCGCGATAGCCCGCAGCGCACCGACCTGATGATCCGCGTGCAGGGGCGGCTCGCGCCGCTCGGCCTGGACATCTTCGAGCATCTCGCAGGCGTTGGCCGTCGCGCCGATTTTCGCGTGGTGTTCGACGGTCCTCCTGGCCTCGAGCAGGCCGACGCGGTGGCCGTGCGCGCCGACCAGCCGTTGCCCGAGAGGGTTGTCGAGACGGAGCGGGCGATCCTGCGCTGGCTCGAGCAGCGCGTGGAGCGCCGTTACCCGGATGCGGTCGTGGGCGCCAATCCGCTCGCGGCGCGCCTCCTGCAGATGCCGCTCATCGGGCAGCTGCTGGGCGTAGTCCTCAACTCACGGCTCGACTGCCGCATCGGATCGCCATTGCTGATGCCGGTCCCCTACGGCATCGTGATCGAGCGCGGCGTCTCGATTGGCAGCCGTGTAACGGTCATGCATCAAGTCACCATAGGCCGTAAGGACCCCGTCGTGCCGAAGGAACACGGCGGCAATCTTGCAGTGATTGAAGATAACGTCTTCATCGGCGCGGGCGCGAAGGTGCTCGGCCCGGTGCGCATCGGCCGCGGTGCCACCGTCGGAGCGAACGCGGTGGTGACGCGCGACGTGCCGTCGCATTGCACGGTGGTCGGCGCGAACCGCATCCTCGGCATCGGGGACACCGCCGTCGCTGCCGGACGACGGCACGAGAGCGACACTGTCGTGAACATGTGACATTGGCCGCGGTCGAAGGTCATGGAACGATTGCACCATGCTCGAGGGGTTCAAGGCCGCCGCAAAATCGGTAGCGACCGCGCTGCCGTACCCGCGTTCCTTCCTGGGGTTGCTGCTCACCGGCTTTACGCTGGTGATGATCCCGCTGGTGGGCGCGCTCGCCTACTCGGCGTGGAACACCGAGCGCCTCGCCGGGCTTAGCCGCAGCGCCGTCTTCAACGCCTCCCAGGCGGCGCGCGCTAGCCGCTCGCTCATCGACCGCATCGCGGCGATCGAGCGCGTCGCGCAGCAGATCGCGGTGCTGAACGACCCCGAGCTCGCGGTCGACTACGCCCGCATCCACCGCAGCTTCAAGCAGCTCACCGAGGAGATCGCGCAGCTGCCGCTCGACGACGCCCAGGCCGCGGCGCTCACCCGGACCGTCGACCAGGAGCAGAGCCTCTACGACCTGCTCACCGAGCATCCGCGGCCGAAGATCGATACGGGCGTCATCTCGAGCCGGATGGACGGGCTGATCGAGAGCGCGCGCGAAGTGCTCGCCATCAACAACCGCATCGTCGATCGCGAAGTGCACCGGCTGAGCCTCAAGGCCGAGCAGGTGCAGCGCGGCTTGATCGTGCTCGTGTTCTTCAGCACCGCGGTGGCGCTGACCATCGCGCTCGCCCTGTCGCGCTATATCGCGCGGCCGATCTCGGAGATCGACGGCGCCATCCGCCAGCTCGGCGGCGCGGACTTCTCGCGGCCGATCGCGGTGCGCGGGCCGGAGGACTTGCGCTACCTGGGAAGAAGGCTCGATTGGCTGCGAAGGCGGCTCGACGAGTTCGAGACGCAGAAAAACCGGTTCCTGCGCCATGTCTCGCACGAGCTGAAGACGCCGCTCACCGCGATACGGGAAGGCGCCGAGCTATTGAACGACAAGGTGGCCGGTCCGCTCGCGCCGCCGCAGGCCCAAGTGGTCTCGATCATGCGCGACAACAGCGTGAAGCTGCAGCGCCTGATCGAGGAGCTGCTCGACTTCCAGCGGGCGCTGCATGCCGCGGCGTCGCTCGAGGTGCGGCTGGTGGAGCTCGACGAGCTCGTGCAGGACGCGGCGCGCCCGCACGAGCTCGCGGCGCAGGCGAAGGGCCTGCGCCTCACGATCGAGGCGCAGAAGGCGACGCTCGAAGCCGATCCGCAGAAGCTTCGCTCGATCGTCGATAACCTCATCTCGAACGCGGTCAAGTTCACGCCGCCCGGCGGCACGGTTTCGGTCCGCGCCCGGGCACTTTCCGGCGAAGCCGTGATCGAAGTGATGGACTCGGGCCCGGGCGTGCCGGCGGAGGAGCGCGAGTCGATCTTCAATCTCTTCTTCCGCGGCCGCACGAAGTCGGAATCGAGTGTCAAAGGATCGGGGCTCGGCCTCGCCATCGCCCGCGAGCTCGTCGAGGCGCACGGCGGCCAGATCGCCGTAGTGAACGGAGCGCGCGGCGGACATTTCCGGGTGACGCTGCCGCGCCGTTCGGCGCGTGCGTTGGCCGACGCTACGTAACGACGCCCGGGACAGAATCGCGTGGATTTTTGAGGAGATAGGGGTAATAAATGAGCGGTGAGAATCCCAAAGTCTTGCTCGTCGACGACGACAAGGACCTGCTTCAGCTGATCGCGATGCGGCTTTCGGCGGCGGGCTATAACGTGAACGCCGTGGAGTCCGGCGAGGCCGCGCTCGCGAGCCTGGCCGTGGCGCGGCCGCAGGTCGTGGTGACCGACCTTCGCATGCAGGGCATGGACGGCATGGCGCTCTTCGACGCCATCCACCGCGATTCGCCTTCGCTGCCGGTGGTGATCCTCACTGCGCATGGCACCATCCCGGAGGCCGTGAGCGCCACCCGCCGCGGGGTCTTTTCGTTCTTGACGAAACCCTTCGAGCCCAAGGTGCTCCTCGACACGGTGGCGGAGGCGATGCGCCTCTCCAGCCCGCCGGCCGGCGAGCGCGAGAGCTGGAGGGCCGAGATCATCACGCGCTCCTCGGCCATGGAAGACCTCCTTGCCCAGGCGCGCCGCGTCGCCGCATCGGACGCGAGCGTCTGCATCTTCGGGCAAAGCGGCACCGGAAAAGAGCTGCTCGCGCGCGCGATCCACAGGGCGAGCGCGCGGCGCGAAGCGCCGTTCATCGCGGTCAATTGCGGCGCCATCCCGGAAGGCCTGCTCGAATCCGAGCTCTTCGGCCACAAGAAGGGCTCGTTCACGGGCGCGGTGTCCGATCGCCGCGGCCTCTTCCAGGCGGCCACCAGCGGCACGTTGTTCCTGGACGAGGTCGGCGACATGCCGCTATCGCTGCAGGTCAAGCTCCTGCGCGCGCTCGAGGAGCGCAAGATCCGTCCCGTCGGCTCGCACGAGTCGCACGATATCGATGTGCGAGTGATCTCCGCCACGCACCGCAAGCTGGAAGAGCGCATTGCGTCCGGGGAATTCCGCGAGGACCTCTACTACCGGCTGAACGTGGTGAAGCTCTACATCCCCTCGCTCGCCGAGCGCCGGGAGGACATCCCGCTCATCGCGAACCACTCGTTGACCAAGCTCGCGGAGCGCTATCGCAGGGGGCGGCTGCAGTTCGCGCCGGAAGCGATGGAAGTGCTGGTCTCGGCGCCCTGGCCCGGCAACGTGCGCCAGCTCCTGAACGTGGTGGAGCAGGCGGTGGCGCTCGCCGCCACCGAGGTGATCCCGGAATCGCTCGTGCGCCAGGCGCTCGATGTCGCCGACACGGCGCTCACGCCGCTCGACGAGGCGCGCAAGGCGTTCGAACGCGATTACCTCGTTAGAATCCTGAAGATCACCGGCGGCAACGTCACCAAGGCCGCCCGCCTCGCGGGGCGCAACCGCACCGAGTTCTACCGCCTGCTCGAGCGCCACTCCCTCGAGCCGGGAATGTTCAAGGGTGCACAGAAGGAAAAGGAAAAAGCCAAGGAGGCCGCATGACTCGCTTATTCGTATTTCTGGTGATGGCATTTGTGGGAAGCAATGCGTTTGCGCAGGCCGCAACCGGCTCGAACGCGCCTCCGAGCGTCACGGCGGAAGCGAAGAAC
>DASQGW010000135.1:0-47314 GCA_035632415.1 Burkholderiales bacterium
ATGCGACCGCCGCGGCGGTCGCTTCCGGCGTCCAGCGCGCGCGCAGGTCGGCGACGCGATCTTCCGCCAAGGGAACGGCTTCACCTCGGTCCATCCGATTCCCCCTCCTTTCCCTTCGGGTGACGCTAGTCCGCTAATTGCGCTGCGTCAAGCTGCACTCAGACGACTTTTACTGTCGAGCCGTAGCGGGCGAGCAACGCGTCGAGAGTGAGAAAAGTCATCGGTTCTACTTGCGACTGCGCCACGAGCATGCGATCGAATGGATCCTGATGGACGGGCGGCAAAGCGGCCACGCGCGAAGCGTGCGCCGCCGTGATCGACAATTCTAGGAATCCGCTTGCCAGCAGGGCTTGGCTCACCCGTTGCGGATCAGCCGCGAAATTTCGGCGCCTCAAGGCACCTTTGATCGCGATCTCCCAAATGCTGGCCGCGCTGAAGTAAACGTCATTCGTCGCGTCGAGGATGAGACTTCGAGCATCACCCTTGAGCTTGCCCTCAGGCCCGACGACCCATAGGGCGATATGGGTATCGAGCAGAATCCTCAGCGGCCACGCCCCTCGAACGCGCGCAGCACGCTTTCCGGCAGGGGCGCGTCGAAGTCTTCAGGAACCTTGATCTTTCCCTTCAGCGCGCCCAGTCGCCGTTTCGTGGGCGATTTGTGAAGCGGACCGAGCCGGGCTACCGGTTTGCCGGCGCGCGCGATGACGAATTCCTCGCCTTGTTCGGCCCGCTCGAGCAGGCGCGAGAAGTGCGTCTTCGCCTGGTGGACATTGACCTTTTCCATGGTGGACTAAGTTTAGTCCAGTGCAACGTCTCCTGCAACGCTCATGTTGATGAATTGGCGGTGCTCCCAGAGGGTCGGAAGCCGGTTTTCCGCCGCCAGGCGCACGAGCCGCTCGCCGTGCGCGGCAGACGTACCTGAGGGCAGAACGATCATCGCCTCGGCGTTCGCCTTCTTCGCCGCCGGAAGGCGGCTTCGAATTGCTCCACCCTTGGCAGGCAGGAGAAGAGGCACCGCTGCCTCTTCATGTGCGGCCAGTGGAAGTGTAGGGATCGGCGGCATCGCGCAGGCCGTCGCCGAAGAAATTGAACGCGAGCACGATGATGAAGACGGGGACCACCGAGAGCATGAGCCACGGATAGAGCGCCACGACGTTGATGTTCTGCGCCTCGTTCAGCAGCACGCCCCAGCTCGTCACGGGCGGCCGCAGGCCGAGGCCGAGGAACGAAAGCGCCGTCTCGCCGAGGATCATGGCCGGCACCGAGAGGGTCGCCGAGGCAATGAGGTGGCTTGCGAAGGAGGGCAGCAGGTGGCGACCGATGACGCGCGCCGGGCTCGCGCCCATGAGGATGGCCGCGGTGGCGAAATCCTCTTCGCGCAGCGCGAGCAGCTTGGACCTGACCGCGCGCGCGAGGCCGGGCCAATCCAAGAGCCCGAGGATGATCGTGATGCCGAAGTACACCAGGATCGGGCTCCAGGTCACGGGCAGCGCCGCCGACAGCGCCATCCAGAGCGGCAGCTCGGGGAACGAGCGCACCATCTCGATGAAGCGCTGGATCACATTGTCGATCCAGCCGCCGTAGTACCCGGAGATGCCGCCGAGCGTGAGCCCGATGACGAAGCTCACGACGATGCCGACCAGCCCGACCGTGAGCGAGATGCGGGTGCCGTAGACGATCCTGGACAACAGATCGCGCCCGAGACGATCCGTGCCGAGCAGATAGAGCGTGCCGCCTTCCGCCGGGCAGACGAAATGGAAGCGGCCGTCGACGAGCTGCCAGAAGGTGTACTCATCCCCCAGGCAGAAAAAGCGCACCGGATAGATCTTGGCGGGATCGTCGGTGTAGACGCGCCTGAGCTGCTCGAGGTCGAGCTCCATGCGGTAGCCGTAGACGAAAGGACCGACGAACTTCCCTTCGTGGAACAGGTGCAGCCGCTGCGGCGGGGCGTAGATGCTGTTCGTGTCGCGCGTGTGCAGGTCGTACGGCGCGATGAACTCGCTGATCGTGATCGAGGCATAGAAGAGGGCGAGCACCATCGCCGCGGCGACGGCGATGCGATGGCGCCGGAACTTCCACCACATGATCTGCCACTGCGAGGCGCGGTAGAAGCGCTCCTGCTCCGGCGTCAGCGCCTCGCCGGCATAGGGGTCCCAGGGCTCCTTGGAAACGTAGTGCTCGACACTCACTTGGCGACGCCGCCCGTCAGGCGGATGCGCGGGTCGAGCGCCGCGAGCAGCAGGTCCGAGATGAACATGCCGATCACCGTGAGGAGCGACAGGAACATGAGGAAACTGCCGGCGAGATACTGGTCCTGGCTGCGTAGCGCATCGAGCAGCATCGGGCCGGAGGTCTGCAGGGAGAGCACCACCGCGACGATCGCCGAGCCCGAGATCACCGAGGGCAGCAGGTTGCCGATGTCGGCGATGAAGGGATTCAGCGACATGCGCAGCGGATATTTCACGAGCAGGCGGAAAGGCGGCATGCCCTTCGCCCGCGCCGTCACCACGTACTGCTTCTGCAGCTCATCGAGCAGGTTCGCGCGCAGCCGCCGGATCATCGCCGCGGTGCCCGAGGTGCCGATGACGATCACCGGAATCCAGAGGTGCGAGAGCACCGAGCGCGCCTTCTCCCAGCTCCAGGGAGCGCCGAGGAACTCGGGATCCATGATGCCGCCGATGGAAAGGCCGAATTCGACGTTGGCGAAATACATCAGCACGAGCGCGAGCAGGAAGTTCGGCGTGGCAAGCCCGATGTAGCCGAGGAAGGTGAGCCCGTGGTCCCCCCAGCTGTACTGGTGCGTGGCCGCATAGACGCCGATGGGGAATGCCACCGCCCAGGTAAAGAGCACCACCGAGAAGTTGAGGATGAAGGAGAGCAGCAGCCGGTCGCCCACCACCTCCTTCACCGCCATGTCGTGCTCGAAGGACCAGCCGAGATCGCCCTGAATCAGGCCGTGAAATCTTCCGTCGCTCGGCCACAGGCCCACCCACACCGCGTACTGCTCGAGGAAAGGCTTGTCGAGGCCGTATTGCTTGCGCAGGAAATCCACCTTCTCGAGCGCCGCCTTGTCGCCCTGGCTCTGCAGCTCGGCGATCTGGTTGGAAAGGAAGTCGCCCGGCGGCAGCTTGATGATCGAGAAGCTGACGAAGCTGATCACGAGCAGCGTCGGGATCATGATCAGGATGCGATGGATCGTGTAACGCAGCATGGCCGGGCGTTTAGCCTATTTGTTGTACCAGAAGCTGTCGGGATGGTAGATGCCGAAGAAGGCGCCCGGATCCCAGTTATAGAAGCCCTGCGTCGGCACGTTCATGAGCGTATCGCGCGCCACCACCGGCTGCGGCACGCCGGAAATGACGCCGATCATGAACTGCTGCTCGACCTGGAGGCGCAGCATCTTGTGCCAGATCGTGGCGCGCTCGGCGCTCGTCGCGGCCGCCGCCCAGTCTTTATAGAGCCGGGCGAGCTCCTGCACCTCCGGAATGTCCGGTGCTTCGCCTTTCTTGCCGCTGGTCTCGTAATACTCGCCGAACTTGGGCCATTGCAGCTGGAGCTGGGAAGTCGGCGCCAGCTCATCGGGCGAGCTGTCGGGCGTAGGCAGGCCGTTTTCCAGGCCGCTCCACACCGACATCACCGTCTCGCCGGCGAAGATGCGGTTGCGGAAAGCCTCGCGCTGCGAGGGCTTGCTAAAGAGCTTGATGCCGACTTCGCGCCAGGTCTCGCGGATGAGCTCGAGGACATCCGTCTGCTCCGAGCTCTCGCCGGCAGTCTCGACGATGATCTCCAGCGGCCGCCCGTCGGGCAGTCTCCTGATGCGGTCCGCGCCGCGCTTCAAGCCGAGCTCGTCCAGCAGCCGGTTCGCTGTCTTTCGGTCGTACTTGGCCCACTCGGTGCGGTATTCCGGCCGGTAGAGCGGGCTCGCTTCGAGCACCGTGTCGTTACCCTCGATGGCGAGGCCGAAGTACAGCACCTGGTTCACGAGCGAGCGGTCGATGGCGAGCGACAGCGCCCTGCGAAAACGCACGTCGCGCAGGAGCGCGCGCCACACCGGATCGTTGACGTTCAGGTTCGGGAACAGCGTGAAGTGCGAGCCCACGCCCGAGCGCCAGAGGAGCGTGCGGTAGTTGTTGGTCTTCTCGCCCTGCTTCAGGAAGGTGTAGTTGTTGAAGTTGAGATCGCGCGCCTGGAGATCCGCGTCGCCCGAGCCGGCTTTCGCCGGAATCAGCTTCGAGTCGGCGATGGCAAGTACCAAGCGGTCGATGTAGGGGAGCTGGCGTCCCTTCTCATCCACGCGGTGGAAGTACGGATTGCGCTCGGCCACGAAGCGATCCGCCGGCGGCTTGGTGGTGTTGTGCCAGGGCTGCAGCGTCGGCAGGTCGGGGTTGTCGCCCTCGTAGAGGTTGTCCATGCGGTTGTGCACCGCCGACCACCTGCGCTTGGCCGTGCCCTCGGCGTCGGCCTTGGCCACTTTCGGGTTGTACTTCTTGTGGAACTGCCTGAGATAGTGCGCGGGCCGGAAGATGAAAAGCGGCGACGCGCCGGCCATGCGCGGCAGGAAATTCGGATTGGGCTTCGACCAGGTGTAGCGCACGGTGGTCTCGTTCAGCACCTCGAACTTGGGCGGCTCGCCATCGACCAGCATGTCGCGCGGCGGGCCCGACGGTGAGAGCTCCTTGTTGTTGGCGACGTCCTCCCAGTAGTAGCGGAAGTCCTCGGCGGTGAACGGGTGTCCGTCGGACCAGCGATGGCCCTTGCGCAACGTGAGGGTGAAGATGCGGCCCTCCTTCACGTCGAACGACTCGAGGATGTCCGGCACGATGTTCAAGTGACGGTCATAGCCCACGAGACGCGCATAGCCGTAGATCGTGAAGAGCCGCGTGTCGCGGCTGCGGCCGGCGAGCGTGTTGAGCGTGCCGCCGTAGTGACCGACGCTCGTGCCCCCTTCGCCGAAGGCAGCGACGAGCGGCTTCTGTGGCAGGCGCTTGTCGACCGGCGGCAGTTTGCCGGCTTTCACCTGCTCGACGAGCGCCGGTGGCTCCAGATAGGCCTGGGCCGAGCCCGCAAAGAGCAATAGCGCGAGAAGAAGCTTCATGCCCGCGCTCGCACCAGGTGATCGCCGGCGACCTGGACCAGGTCGGGCGTCGAGCCGTTGGCGATGCGGAATTCGCCCGGCCAGGCCGACGGATCGGACGCCTTGCCCTGCATCAGCGCGTCGAAGTCGAGCTTATGGGTCAGGTTCGGGTCGGGCACCGCCGCGAGCAGCGCCTTCGTGTAGGGATGCTGCGGATTCCTGAAGAGCTCGGCCGCCGGCGCGATCTCGACCAGGCGTCCGGCGCACATCACCGCAATCCGGTCGGCGAGGTAGTTCACCACCGCGAGGTTGTGCGAGATGAAGATGTAGGTGAGGTTGAGCGCCTTGCGCAGGTCGAGAAGCAGGTTCAGCACCTGGGCCTGCACCGACACATCCAATGCCGACACCGGCTCGTCCAGCAGCAAGAGCTCGGGCCCGAGCGCCAGAGCCCGCGCGATGCCGATTCGCTGGCGCTGCCCGCCGGAGAAGCTGTGCGGATAGCGGCGCAGGAACCTTACGTCGAGGCCGACGAGCGCCATCATCTCCTTCACGCGCTGGAAGCGCTCGTCCTCGTCGCCGATCTTGTGGATGACGAGCGGCTCGCTCACGATGTCGTAGGCCGTCATGCGCGGGTTGAGCGAGCTGAAGGGATCCTGGAACACGAACTGCACCTTGCGCCGATAGGCGAAGAGCTCGGGCCCCCGCAGCCGCAAGACATCCTTCGGCACGCCATGATCGTTGAAGACGATCGAGCCGGCGCTGGGCGGGATCGAGCGCAGGATCATGCGCGCCGTGGTCGTCTTGCCGCAGCCCGACTCACCGACCAGACCGAGGCATTCGCCGGCGGCGACGTCGAAGCTCACATCGTCGACCGCGGCGATCAGCTCTTCCTCGCGCCGCCTGCGAAAGGCACGCTTGCGCACGGCGAAGCGCTTGCTGAGATTCTTCACTTCGAGAAGCGTGCCCAGCACCGGGCGCTTCCTCACGCCGGCGGCAATCAGGTGGTCCTCGGTCACCTGCACCTCGCGGATCGGCGTCAGGCGCTCGCCCGGCGCCATGTTGAAGCGCGGCACGGCGCGCATCAGCGCCTGCAGGTAAGGATGGCGCGGATCGCGGAAGATGTCCTCGATCGCGCCCGCCTCCATGACGCGTCCCCGGTACATCACGACCACCTCGGCCGCCATGTTGGCGACTACGCCGAGGTCGTGCGTGATGAGGAGCACCGCCATGCGCAGCTCCCTCTGCAGCGTGCCGATCAGCTGGAGGATCTGTGCCTGGATCGTGACGTCGAGCGCCGTGGTCGGCTCGTCCGCGATGAGGAGCGCCGGCCGGCAGATGAGCGCCATCGCGATCATGGCGCGCTGGCGCAGGCCTCCGGAGAGCTCGAACGGATAGGTGTGTTCCGCCTTGACCGGATCGGGAAAGCCCACGAGGCGCAGCATCTCGATCACCGCGTCGCGGCGCTCGGTGCGACCGATGCCGGGCCGGTGCAGCGCGAGCGCCTCCCCGACCTGGTCGCCGATCGTGTGCAGCGGCGAGAGCGCGGTCATCGGCTCCTGGAAGATGATCGAGATTCGGCCGCCGCGGATCGACTGCATTTGCGGGCTACGCCGATGGAGGCGCGAGAGGTCGAGCACGGTGCCGCCCCCGCTCGAAGAAAGGCGCGGATCGCGAAACAGGATCTCGCCCGACTCGATGTGCGCGATGCGCGGCAGGATGCCCATGATGGTCTGCGCCACCACCGATTTGCCCGAGCCCGACTCGCCGACGAGCGCCACGGTGCCCGCCTCCGGCACGCGGAACGACACGCCGTCCACCGCCTTCACGGTGCCAGCGTCGACGTCGAGATAGACCCTCAGGTCACGGACGGAAAGCAGGTCTGCCACTTCTCCCCCAGCGAAGCCGGCGAAGTATAAGCGGGCCTATCTTGCCCGCGAAGGAAAAAGCTCCACCGGGTCAATCCAGCGCGCACCGCGCGCTCTCGTGCGCTCGAACAGTCGTTCGAGGAACTCGCACGCGGCCGCATCGTGCCGCGCGTGGTGCGTGAGCCAGCCCGTCGGCTCGTTGCCATCCACTGCGCCCGTGCGCCGCGAGACGAGATGCTCGAGCGCCCTGCGCAACGCCGCCTCTTCGCCTATGAACGCCCGCGTGCCTCGCCAATCGACGATATCCACGTGCGTGTTCACCTGGCGTACTCCGGTACCCGCCTCGGCCTTGTCGCGCGGGCCATAGCCGCTCAAGCCATTCAGGCCGGCCTCCGGCAGTCGCGCGGCCAGCGCCTGTCGGAAACGATTCCAAGGCGGCGCAAGCACCGGAAGGAAGCGCTTCCCTGCGGCGCGCGCGAGGCGACTGCGAGCCGCGGCAAGGCGTGCGATCGCCCCGCCCTCCGGCTCGGCCGCGGAGAATTCGGTCTTCTTCTCGCCCACGGCAGCGCGGTTTTTGTGATCGGTGCCGTGCATGAGCACGCAGGCCTCGAGTCCCTCGAAGAGATCCGGCACCGCCTGGAGCGGTACCACGGCCAAGGCGAGCGGCACGGCGCTGTGCTCTGCAAGTTTCAGCAGCGTGGAAAGCGGGGCGCACGGTTTCGCCGCATCGTCGTCGCGCCACCAGAAATCGGCGATGCGTCCTTCGCCGCGCCAGCGGTCGAGCTCCGCATCGAGCTCGCGCCAGCTCATTGCACCCATTCCTTGAGAAGCGCGGCGCTGCGCCGCGCGCCATCGAGGTTGACGAGGCCCGCCGGCGGCAGCGGCGCACGCGCGGCGCGATTGACCGCCTCCGCGAGGGTCTCCGGGGAAAGCGTCGCTTCGTCGGCCACATGCGCGACGCCGCGGTCGGCGAGGATGCGCGCGCGCAGGGTCTGCTCGGATTCGCCGCCGCCGGCAAACGGGACCAGCACCGCGAGCACGCGTGCCTGCAGCATTTCGGCCACCGTGTTGTAGCCCGCCTGGCTGATCGAGAGCGCGCACCTGCCGAGGAGCGCTGTGAAGTCGCCCCGGCTGCGCTCGAGCACGATGCCGGGTTGCACGAGCCGCTCGAGCGCACGAAAGTCCGCCTCGGCGCAATTCACGCCGGCAATCGCACGCCACGTGGCATTGCGCAGCATCGTCTGCTCGCGCGCAAGCATGGCGCATTCGAGGAGGCGCCGGCCTACGGCGCCACCGCCCGCGGACACCAGCACCTCGGCACCGGGCTCGCCGGGCGCGGGAGCCTCGGCGACGACGTAGCCGGTGTACTGCAGGCGCTCACCGAGGCGCTTCGCGGCGCCGAAGCTGCGCTCGAAGCTCGCGAGGCGCGGATCGCCATGGACGAGGATGCGGTCGAAGAAACGCTCGGCGAGCGCGACCGTCTCGGCCTCGCGCTCGGGCCGGCTCTGTACCAGGTCGCGTACCGAGCAGACGATGAGCGGCCGCGGCTTGAGGCGCGTCGCGTCCTCGAGCAACGGAAGAAGCTCGAAGCGCATCTGGCGCCGGCCGAAAGGAAAGAGCTCGACGAGCAGCACGTCGGCGCGCGCTGCGCGCCACGCGTCGAGCAGCGCTCCCGCGCGCAGCCGCTTCCAGTCCTCGTCGACAGGCCGCCCTGATGAATCGAGCAGCGTGCGAAAGCCGAGGTCGGCGGCGCTCGCGGGAGCGAGCTGGATATCGACGTCGATGCCCGTCACCGGCGCCCCGCCGCTTGCGAGCGTGACCTCGAAGCCGCTCTTCCGCAGCGCTGCTGCGAGCACCGCCGCACGCTTCAGGTGTCCGATACCGAGGAGATGCTGGACGTAGAAGAAGATCTTCATCGCAGATTGAGCGCTTCGACGGCGGGCGCGCCCGCATCGATGCGAAACAAGTGCACTGCATCCCACGCGAGCTTGGTGGGCGGCTTGCCTCGCAGGTCCCAGCCCGCCGCCGCCGCATAGACGGCGCGGATGACGCCTCGATGCGTCACGGCGAGCGTCGGCACGGTGAGCTCGGCGAGCCAGCTCCGCACGCGATCGAGCACCTCGCGCGGAGTCTCCCCGCCCGACGGGCGGAAATCCCAGCCGCGCGCCTCGTTCTCGCTCATCTTGGTACCGAGCTCGGCGCGAAGCTCGGCAAGGCGGCGGCCTTCCCAGTCGCCCCAGCTCATCTCTGCGATGCGCGCCTCTCGCTCGGCCTGCGGGGCGCCGAGAAGCGCGGCGGTTTCCACGCAGCGCCCGAGCGGGCTCGTCACGACGCGCATCCCGGCGCAGCGCGGCGGCAACCTGAAGCGACGCAGCCGGGCGCGCGCCTCGTCCGTCAATGCGGTATCCGAGCGGCCCTGGATGCGGCCTTCGGCGCTCCAGGCCGTATCGCCGTGGCGCAGCATCGCGAGGAACACCATCAGAGCGCCGAGAGCGCGGCTCCGATCCTGGCGGCCGCTGCTTCGAGGCTGCGCTGCCGCGCGACATGATTCGCCGCCTCGCGACCGAGCGCCCGCCGCCGCTCGCTGTCGACGAGAAGCTCGCGCACCGCACGCGCGAGCGCGGCCTCGTCGCCGCACGATACGAGGATGCCCGTGCGGCCATCGACCACCACCTCGGGCACGCCGCGACTGGCGCATGAGACGACCGGCACGCCCGCCGCCTGTGCTTCGAGGAGCGCCATGCCGTACGCCTCGTTTACCGCCGGCCAGGCCGAGAGATCGCTCGCAGCGAGAACTTGCGCGATACGCCTCTGGCGCAGCGAGCCGAGGAAGCGCGCCCGCCGGTCGAAAAGTGCTTCCACCTCTTGCCGCGCAACGCCATCGCCTGCTACGACGAGCTGCCATGGCAGATCGTCGAGCCGGCGCAGCGCTCCGGCAAGCGCGCGATAGGACGCAAGCTTGTCGCCCGCACGCATCATCGCCACGACCGCGATCCATGGCACGTTGGGATCGAGATTGCGTTCGGCGGCAAGCTCGGCGCGGAGCGCCTGCCGGTTCGCCGCCGCGGCGACATAGGGCGCCGTGTCGAGGAACGGCGGCAGGTAAACGATGCGCGTCGCGTCGATGATTTGCTCGAGCCCCGGGATATCGTCGCGCGACGGCGCGAGCACCAGCGCCGCCCTGCGGATCGCCTCCGCGCTGCCCTCGTGTCCGAGCGCCCATGGGCCCTGCGCGCGCTTGTGCGCATAGGAGGCTTCGGAAATCACGTAGGGAATGCCGAGAGCCTCGCTCACCGCCGGGCCGAGCCAGTCGGGCGCCTTGTAGTACAGGTGATACGTGAACCAGAGCTCGGGCCGCTCGTCGGCCGGCCCCGCCTTCCAGTCCGCCACCATCTGCTGCGCGAGCGCCGCGCCCTGGTCGCGCAACGCGCGCTGGCGCGACGCCTCGCCGTTGCCGTCGTAGGTGCGAAACGTGGATGCCACCTGCACGCGATGACCGGCGTGCGCGAGCGCGTCCATCAGCAGTCCCGCTACGCGCCGATCGCCCGAAGGCGTGCCATGCGTAGGCGACTTAAGCGGTGCGTAGAACGCGATCCTCACGGGCCGCCAGCCCAAATTTCCGCGCGAGGCGCTCAAGATTGGCATCGAGCGAAAACTCCGCGCGCAGTCTCGCCTGCCCCGCGTCACCGAGCGTGCGGCGCCGCGCCGGATCGGTGATCAGCGCCTGAAGCGCGCCGGCGAATGCCACCGTGTCGGCCTCGCTCACGAGCACCCCGGTGTCGTCGCGGATCAGCTCCGGGATCGCCGAGACACGCGTCGCGACGCAGGCGAGTCCCTGGCTCTGCGCCTCGGCGAGCACGTTGGGCAGCCCATCGCGATCGCCGTCGCGCGCGATGCGGCAGGCAAGCGCGAAGAGATCCGCCTTGCGGTACTCGGCGAGGAGATCGTCTTGCGCGAGCGGACCGCGCCAGGTGATGCGCTCGGCAACCCCGAGCCGCAGCGCCTGCTTCTGCAGCCGGCCCTTGAGCGGGCCGCCGCCCACCTGCACCAGCCTCCAATGCAAGCTGGCGGGCAAGCGAGCGAGCGCATCGAGCAGCACGTCAGTGCCTTTCTTTTCGACGAGGCGCGCCACGCTCAGGATCGTCACCGGATGGCGCGCCTCGCGGCCATCGGCCGAACCCCGCACGATGCGCTGCGGCGGGAAGCGCTCGAGGTCAACGCCGTGATAGACGAGCTCGACGCGCCCCGCCGGCGCGAGCGCGGCGAGATGCTCGCGGTTCGCGCGGGTGCAGGTGACGAGCCAGTCGCAGTCGGCGAGCTTCTCGCGCTTCTCCCATTCCGGCGTGGTCCAGATGTCCTTGGCATGCGCCGAGCCGCTCCAAGGCAGGCTGCGCAACAGGGCGCAGTAGCGCGCGACCGAGGCCGGCGTGTGCAGGAAGTGTGCATGCAGCCGGGTCACACCCGCCGGGAGCTCGGCCGCGAGCACGAGCGCCTGGCCGAATCTACGGACGCGATTGGGCGTCGGATCGCGCCGCAGGTCGCGCAGCCAAGCCGTTTTTGCCGCCCGGTAAGTCGGCAGGCGACGAACCGCCCACCATGCACGCAACACTCGCAGCGGTTCGCGATAGAGGTACTCCGGCAGGTAGCTCACCGGCGCCTTGATCTCGCGATGCACCGGATGCACGCGCCCATCGGTCGGCCGGCGAAGCGACACGATGAGCAGATCGAGGCCGTGGCGCTCGAGCGCGGCGATCTCCTGGGCGATGAACGCTTCGGAGAGGCGCGGATAGCCTTTCAGGACAAATACGACCAACTCGGCAACCCGGCTCAGTGAATCCGCGTGACGGCGCGCTCGGACACCGGCTCTTCGGCGGGCTCGATCCACGGCGCGACGAGCCGCTGCACGTTGGTCAGCCCTTCGAGGAGACCGGGGACCACCACGTCCGAAGGCCGGTGCTGGCGCGGCAGCGCGCGAAGCGCCGCCGCCATCACGGCCGGATCGTAGGTCCCGTCGTCCGAGAGCATGGCGACGAGGCCGAGCTGCGCGGCGCGCGAGGCGCGGATGTGCTGCTCGAGGCGCGGCGCCGTGCGCGGCACGATGAGCGCGCGCTTGTCGAGGGAGATGACCTCGCAGAAGGTGTTGTAGCCGCCCATCGCGACGACCCCCGCCGCGCGCGCGACGAGCATCTCCATCTGCTTGTGGAACGTGATCGCCGTCACCCGCTTCAGGCGCGAGGCGCGATCCATGAATTCCGCCTGGCGCTCGGCCGCCATGAACGGCCCGAGAACGATGAGCGCCGGATAGGGCAGCAGCGGATCGTGCTCATAGGCGCGCAGCACCCAGTCGGTCAGCGCCTCGCCATCGCCGCCGCCCCCGCTCGTGACGAGCAGGTAGGGGCGTTGCGTGATCTCCGGCAGCAGGGTCGGCGTGCCGTGATGCGGCACGTCGCGGTGCAGGTAGCCGGTGTAGACCATCTTCTGCCGCACGCGCGGCGGCAGCGCAATGCCCTCGAGCGGATCGCACACCTGCGGCAGGCCGTAGACCCAGATCTCGTCGTAAAGGTCGCGCAGCGCGGGCACGGCCTTTTTTCGCTGCCATTCCGGCTCGAGGAGCCGCGGCTCGTCCATCACGTCGCGAAGACCGAGGATGAGGCGCGTGCCGCGGCGCTTGAGCGCTTTCAGCGTCGGCAGGACCTCGCCGCGCAAGCCCACGGGCTCCTTGTCGACGATGAAGAGATCCGGATCGAAGATCTCCGCGGTGTGCTGGATGATCGAGGCGCGCATCGACAGCGTCTCGGCGATATCGAGGTGCAGATTGAGCGGCGTGTAGTCGCCGTTGCGCAGCTTGATGACGCCGGGCACCCGCACGAAGTCGACGCGCGCGCGGAAGTCGAAGCTGCCGATGATCGGCGAGCCCGAGAGGATCAGGACGGAAAGCTGCTTGTAGCGCTCCACCAAGGCGTGCGCGATCGCCCGGCAGCGGCGCAGGTGGCCGAGGCCGAAGGTGTCATGACTGTAAATGAGTATGCGGCCGTCTTTTCGCTGTGCTCGCATACAAGCCTCCTCCCCCTCTTGGTGCATTAATTTTGCGGTCAAATGCCCTGACGGGCAAGGCAGGCTTTGCAGGTTCCGCAGGGGCGAAAAGAGCCGTTGCTTTCGCGCACCGGACGGCGGCACGACCACGTCAGATCCACCAGGGGGCGAGGCAAGCTGGCCGCGAGCTCAGCCTTGGTCGCGTGGTACACCGGATAGATCCACTGCACCTCGGATTCGCCCAGCTTGCGCGCGCGGTAACAATCATAGAGCGTCTCGAACACGCGGCGCTGGCGCGCCGAGCGGCTTTCGATGTCGGTGTCTCTGGAAAGTGCGGCCACCGCGATGCGATTGCAGCCGGGCGTGTCGATCGCCACCTGGCAGGCCACGAAGGCGATGCAAAGGTAATCGATCGGAATCGCGTCGAGCGCGCTGAAGTCGAGCGCCGACTCCGAATAGCGAAACGGCCGGTAGCGCTCGCGGCACCAGGCGACGATCCGCTCGGCCGCGGCCTGCTCGGCATCGGCGCGGCTTTCCTTGTTCGCCAGGCGGATGTGGTGTACGCGAAGCTCGTCCTTCGTTTCTTCGAGCAGCTTCACCAGCATGGCCGTGCTGTCGAGCCCGCCGGAGTACATGACCAGGGTCGTCACTCCTGAAAATTCTATTAGCATTGGCCCCATGAACGTCCGCGAGCTCTTCGAGCTGAAAGGCCGCACGGCGCTCGTCACCGGCGGATCGCGCGGGCTCGGGCTGCAGATGGCCGAGGCGCTGGGGCAAATGGGCGCGAGGATCGCCATCACCGCACGCAAGCAAAACGAGCTCGACGAAGCCGTGGCGCATCTCGGCAAGCTTGAGATCGACGCCACCGCGTATGCGTGCGACATGGGCAAGCCCGAGGCCATCGCCGCGACTGCGGAAGCCGTGCTCAAGAAATTCGGCGCGGTGGACATCCTGGTGAACAACGCCGGCGCAACGTGGGGCGCGCCCGCCGAGGATCATCCGTTCGACGCCTGGCAGAAAGTCGTCAACGTCAACCTGAACGGCACGTTCCTCATCACGCAGGCGATCGGAAAGGCGAGCATGATCCCGCGGCGCTACGGCCGCATCATCAACAACGCCTCGGTCGCCGGCCTGACGGCGACCGATCCGCACATCATGCGCGGGCTCGCCTATCACTCGACGAAAGGCGGCGTGGTCAACTTCACGCGCGCGCTCGCTGCGGAATGGGGGCGCTACGGCATCACCGTAAATGCGATCTGCCCGGGGTTCTTTCCGTCGAAGATGTCGCAGGGGGTGCTCGACACCGCCGCGCAGTACATCATCGACCACACGCCGCTCGCCCGCCTGGGCAGCGAGGAGGATCTGAAGGGGCTCGCGGTGCTGCTCGCCTCGGACGCCTCGCGGCACATCACCGGCCAGGCGATCGCCGTCGACGGGGGCGCCACGATCATATGAGCGCGCCGCTCAGCGTCGAGCATGCGCGCGAATTCCAGAAGCGCATTCCGTTCATCCAGCACCTGCGCATCCACACCGACGAGCTCGGCAAAGGGACGGCCCGCCTTTCGGTGCCGGTCGAGGCGAACCTCATGAACAGCATGGGCAACGTCCATGGCGGCGTCATCATGTCGCTGCTCGACGTGGCGCTCTGCACGGCGGCCCGCACGTTGCATCCGGAATCGACCGGCGTCATCACGATCAACCTGAGCGTGTCCTTCATCGAGGCGGGCGGCGGCGCGAAGCTCTACGCCGATGCGCGCGTCCTCAAGGACGGGCGCAGCATGAGCTTCGTCGAAGGCGAAGCGAAGAACGCGGACGGCACGCTCGTCGCCAAGGCAACCGGGACAGTGCGTGTCATGCACAAGGAGAGGAAATGAAGCTCGCGACCCGCGGCGTCCACCATCTCGCCCTGAACACCGAGGACATGCGAATGACGGTCGACTTCTACACGAAGGTCGTCGGCATGCCGCTCGTGCACGCGATGAAGGTGCCGCCCGGCCTCGGCACGGGCCCCGGCAACCGCGGCAATCCGCCCTACGAGGCGATCCGCCACTACTTCTTCGACATGGGCAACGACTCGCTCCTCGCCTTCTTCGAGATCCCGCCCGGCGCCGAGCCGAAGGCAAAGCGCGACGCCATCGGCGGCATGCAGCACGTCGCCTTCGCCGTCACGCCGCGCAACTTCGCGGCGATCCGGAAGCGCCTGAAGAAGGCGCGCGTGGCGTTCGACGGGCCGATCAAGGTCCTGCCGGGGCTCGTCTCGATCTACTTCATGGACCCGAACGGCATTCGCCTCGAAGCCTGCTGCCAGCCGGCAGCCAAGGAAAAGCCGCGCGTCATCCGCTCGGTGGCCCAGAAGCGCGCAGACGCCCGCCGAGAGCTCGAGAGCATCGACGCCTCGTGGGCGAGGACGAGCCTGGGCTCGGGAGAGTTCACATGACTTTCATCGCGCACGGGCGCACCGTGCCCTTCGAGAACGGCTGGGCCTGGATCGCCTCCGCCTGGTCGATCTTCAAGCGCGCGGCCGGCATCTGGATCGGCATGATCATCGTGCTCCTGCTCATTTATGTCGGCCTGGGCATCGTGCCGATCGCCGGCGCCATCGCGACGATCGTCGCGGGCCCGGTCTTTACCGGCGGCCTCATGCTCGCGAGCCGCACCATCGACGAGGGCGGCGAGCCGCAGCTCCCCCAGCTTTTCGGCGGCTTCAAGCACCGCTTCGGCACGCTCGTCGGCGTCGGCGTGCTCTATCTCGTCGGCATGGCGGCGATCGTGTTGATCGTCGGCCTGATCAGCGGCGCGAGTGTCTTCACCGTGCTGAAGGCGACGAGCCCGGAACAAGTCATGGCTGCCGGCGCCACGCTGCTGCTCGCCGCGCTCATCTTCCTCGCGCTGCTGATGCCGCTCCTCATGGCCCTCTGGTTCGCCCCGCCGCTCGTCGTGTTCCACGAGCTGGGTGCGGTCGAGGCGATGAAAGCAAGCTTCGCCGGCTGCCTGCGCAACATGCTGCCGTTCCTGCTCTACGGCATCGTGCTCTTCATCGCGTCGATCGTCGCTTCGATCCCCGTCATGCTCGGCTGGCTCGTCCTCGGACCGGTGATGGCCGCCTCGATCTATACCTCCTACCGCGACATCTACTTTTCAGCGTAGACCAGGCGCCGGCCGCTCCAGAGCCAGGCAAGACCGGCCGCCTGCACGGCCCAGAGCGCCCACAGGGCGTAGAAGTAGCCCCTGGGGTCGTATCCCACCGCTGTGGGCGGAAACAGATTCAACACCGCGCCGGTCGCCCACTGGCCGAGGAACGTGCCGGTGAAGGTGAAGGTATTCAGCAGCGTGTTCACGCGTCCGGCCATCTCGCGCGGATAGCGCCGCGTGGCGATGGAATTGGCGACGGTCGCGCCCGTGCCGAAGAAGACGAACGCCGACCAGAGCAGCACCGCACCGCTCGTCACGCCCAGGGCGAGCAAGGCCAGCATCGCCAGCGCGCCGGCCACACCGCCGGCGAAAAGCGGCACCGGCGAGCGGCCGCGCCGCGCGAAGGCATCCGCCAGGCGCCCGAAGAAGAAGTAGCCGAGGATGAGCGCGAGCGATACCCAGGCGAGCGCGCGCGCCGCTGAGGCGCGATCGTAGCCGGCGACGTCGCGCAGCCATGCCGTCATCCAGAGCGTGAAAAGCGACACTGCGGCAGACTGGCTCGCGCCGAGCGCCACGGCGACGCGCCAGAACGCGCCGTCGCGCAGGATGCGGCCGACTCCGCTCAACTGTCCAGCGAGCGCGGCCGGCCGTGCCTTCGCCGCGTGCTCCGGCACCCAGACGGCAAAAAGCGCGCTCAGCACGAGCACGGCGCCGGCGAGCGCAAGGAAGATCTCGCGCCACTGGAAATGGTGGAGCGCCGCGTCGAGCGGGAATGACGCGGTCATCGCACCGAGACCGCCCATCGAGTAGGCGAGCGCGATCATCGTGCCGGTGCGCTCGGCAGGAAACCAGAGCACGAAGGCCTGGATGCTCGCCATCAGGCAGGCGGAGACGCCGAGGCCGATCAGCGCGCGCGCGAGCACCAGCGTCTCGAAAGATTGTGCTTGCGCGAAGGCCGCGCCGCCCGCCGCTGCCAGCACGAGCAATGCGCCATTGACTCGCCGCGGGCCGAAGCGGTCGAGCAGCAATCCGAGTGGGATCTGGAACAGCCCGAAGGAAAAGAAATACACACCGGTCAGGAACCCGAGCTCGGTCGCATTCAGGCCGAACTCGCGCGCGAGCGTCGGCCCAAGCACGGCGTTCACCGCGCGAAACACGTAGGAGAGGTAGTACCCCGCCAGGAACGGCAGGATGATCCTGAAAAAAGGGGTCAGAGCAATTTTCCTGTAACTACTGACGCGCGTAGTGGTTACAAGAAAATTGCTCTGACCCCATTTTCATTTGGGTGCTTCGAGCCCTCCGAGGATGAAGCGGTTCCAGGTCGGGCTGATGATGATCTCGTTCACGCAGACGCGACTGGGAAGCGCGGCGATGAACGCGATGGTGCGGCCGAGATCCTCGGACTGCAGCATCTTCGCGCGCACTTCCGCGGACGGCGGCACCGGCCGCTTCTCGAGGATCGGCGTCGCCGCCTCGCCGGGCAGCACCGAGGTGGCACGGATGCCGTTCGCGCACTCCTCGATGTTCAGCTGCTCGGTGAGCGCGAGCGCCGCGCGCTTGGTCGCGCCGTAGCCCGGACCGCCGAGGGCATTGGCGTAGCGCCCGAACCAGGAAGAGACGTTGATGATGACGCCGTCCTTGCGAGCTCTCATGCCGGGCAGCACCGCCTGGATGCAGTAGAACATGCCGGAAAGGTTGACGCGCACGATCTCGTCCCAGCCCTCGTTCGAGACGTCGCGGAAATTGCGCTTGGGCAGGTTGATGCCGGCGCTATTCACGAGGATGTCGACGCGGCCGTGGCGCTTCTCGATCTCGGCCGCCACGCTTCCGACCTGCGCCTTGTCGCCGACGTCGCAGACGAGCGCCTCGGCCTTGACTTGCTTCAGCGCCTCCTTGAGCGTCTTGTCGCTGCGGCCGGAGATCGCCACCGTGGCGCCAGCCTTCGCCAGTTCCTGCGCGGCGGAAAGGCCGATGCCCGATCCGCCGCCCGTGATCCAGGCGACTTTGCCTTTCAGCTCATCTGCGCGCGTATTGCTTGGCACCGAAAAGGACCTCCTGTTGTTCTTTTGAGAAGCCCGGCGTCTGGCGGCGCCGATCGGCGAGCACTTCGAGCGCCCGCTTCACTGCCGGCCGCTCGGCGATGCGGTCGCGCCAGCGCTTGACGTGCGGATAGTCGTCGATGTTGACGCCCTGGCGCTCGGGTGCGCGCAGCCATGGCATGGTGGCCATGTCGGCGATGGTGTATTCGTCGCAGGCGAGCCACTCGCTCTTGGCAAGCTGCCGGTCGAGCACGCCGTAGAGGCGATTCGCTTCGTTCTTGTACCGGTTCATCGCGTATTCGATCTTCTCCGGCGCGTAGCCGAGGAAGTGGTGCGCCTGGCCGAGCATGGGCCCGACGTGGCCCATCTGCGTCATGACCCATTGCATCACCTGCCAGCGCTTGCGCAAGTCTTTGGGCAGAAATTTTCCGGTCTTCGATGCCAGGTAAAACAGCATGGCGCCGGATTCGGCAAGCGCGAAGGGTTTCCCGTCCGGTCCCTCGCGGTCGACCATCGCCGGGATCTTGTTGTTCGGCGAGATGGCGAGGAACTCCGGCTTGAACTGCTCGCCCGCCCCGATGTCGACGGGATGCACGTTGTATTCGAGGCCGGTCTCCTCGAGCATGATGTGGATCTTGTGTCCGTTCGGCGTAGGCCAGGTATAGAGGTCGATCATGGGTTCACCCGAGTTTTGCCAATTGTTTGCCAAAGTTTCTGCCACCCAGCAGATCAATCAGGCCGCGCGGCGCATTCTCCAGCCCCTGCACGACCGATTCGCGATAGTTGAGCTTGCCTTCGGCGAAATAACCGCCGAGCGCCTTAAGCGCTTCGCCATAGCGATCCTTCCAGTCGAACACGATCATCCCCTGCACGCGCAGGCGGTTGACGAGGACGGCGCGCCAGTTGCGAATGCGGTAGGGATCGGTCGAGTTGTAGTCCGAGATCATCCCGCACACCACGATGCGGCCAAAGAGGTTCAGCCGCGTCAGCAGGAGATCGAGGATCTCGCCTC
Source organism: Burkholderiales bacterium (assembly GCA_035632415.1). Taxonomy (GTDB): domain Bacteria; phylum Pseudomonadota; class Gammaproteobacteria; order Burkholderiales; family SG8-39; genus SCGC-AG-212-J23. The sequence continues at coordinate 19,156 of DASQGW010000135.1, forward strand.
CCACGTTGTCGAAATAGACGTCCACGCCTTTCGGGCACGCCTCCTTAAGCTCCTCGCGCAGCCGGCCCGCCTTGTAATCGACGCAGGCATCGAAGCCGAGCTCTTCCCTCACATAGGCGCATTTCTCTCGACCGCCGGCGATGCCGACGGCGCGGGCGCCCCATAGCTTCGCCAGCTGTCCTACCACGCTGCCTACCGCGCCGGAGGCGGCCGATACGACGACCGTCTCGCCCGCCTTGGGCTGGCCAAGCTCCTTGAGGCCGAAATACGCGGTGAGCCCGGGCATGCCGAGAAGCCCGAGGTAGTAGCTCGCCGGCGCACGGCCGGTATCGACCTTGGTCGCCTCCCGCGTAGCGCCATAGAGCTGCCAGCCCAGCTGCGTGAGCACGATGTCGCCCACGCTCAGCTTCGGATGCCGGGATTCGAGCACTTCGCCGACGGTCTGCCCGACCATGACTTCGCCGATGTCGACTCCCTTGACGTAGCTCTTGGCGTCGCTCATGCGCCCGCGCATGTAGGGATCGAGGGAGAGCCACAGGTTTCGCACCAGCACTTCGCCGTCGGCGGGCTTCGCCACCGGCGATTCCTCGAGACGGAAGTTCGCTTCGCTCACCGGGCCGGCAGGGCGGCTCGCGAGCACGACCCGCTGGTTCGTCATAGCGCGGCGAAGCGCGCGAGGTGATGGTCGGCGTCGCCGAACTCGCGCGCGAGCACCGTCAGGCGGCGGAAGGCGTGGCTCACCTTGAGCTCCTCGGTCATGCCCATGCCGCCATGGAGCTGCACCGCCTCCTGGCTCACGTGGCGCGCCGCGTCGGCGATCTTGATCTTCGCCGCGCTGATCGCCCGCGGATCACTGCCTGCATCTACGCGGCTGCAAGCGAGACAGGCCATCGAGCGCGCCTGCTCGAGGGAGATGAACATGTCCACCATGCGGTGCTGCAGCGCCTGGAAAGTGCCGATCGGCACGCCGAACTGCTTGCGCGTCTTCAGGTACTCGAGCGTGGTGTCGCAGGCAAACTTGAGGACGCCGACCGCCTCGGCGCAGACGAGCGCCGTGCCGAAATCGATCGCATCCTCCAGTTCCTTGCGACCGCCTTGGATGCGCTCGGCTTGCGTCTCGCGCAGCACGACATCCGCTGCGAGCCGCTCATCCATCGTGCGATACGCCTGCAGGCTCACCTTGCCGATGTCGACCAGGAAGATTGCAATGCCCTGCTCGTCGCGCGCGCTCACGATGAGACGGTCGGCAGTCGGTGCTCCGACGATGCCAGCCTTGTCGCCGTCGAGTACCCAAGCCGCGCCTTTCTTGCGCGCGCGCGTCTTCACCGCATCGAGCGAAAAGCGCGCCCCTTTCTCGTTGTGCGCGAAGGCCAGCTTGGCTTTGCCCTCTACGACACCGGCCAGCAGGCTCTTCTGCTCGGCAGAGCCGCCGCGGCCGAGGAGCCGCACCGCAAGCGCGAGCGGCGCATACGGCTCGACCACGAGCGCCTCGCCGAACGCTTCCATAACGCCCATGAGGTCGACCGCGCCGCCGCCGAAGCCGCCGTGCTCGGCGGACACCGGCAGGCCAGTGAGCCCCATTTGCGAGAACTGTGCCCAGGTGTCGGTGCTCCAGCCGGCGCCGGAGACGATTTTCTTCCGGGCCTCGAAGTCGTAGCTTTTCGCCAGGTACCGGCGGACGGAATCAGCGAGAAGCTGCTGTTCTTCGTTGTAGTCGAAATTCATAGGCCCAAAGCCATCTTGGCGATGATGTTGCGCTGGATCTCGTTCGAGCCGGCGTAAATGGTCGTCTTGCGCATACTGAGATAGCGCTTGCGCACTGCTTCGGCGAGCGGATCTGACGCGGCGGGGTCGGTGGCGTCCATCATGAGCTCCGTTAGGTCCTGCTGGATCTCGGTGCCCTTGATCTTCAGCATCGACACATCCGCGCCCGGCGGCTGGCCGGTGCGCCGCATGCGGTCGAGGAAGCGGAGATTGGTGATCTCGAGCGCGGTGAGCTCTACTTCCACACGCGAGAGGCGATCACGCCAGCGCGGCTCGCTCATCATGTGCGCGGCGTACTCCTTGAGCCTCGCAAGCTGCCGGCGCGACTCGCCGACGCGGCCGGTGTTCAAGCGCTCGTAGCCGAGGAGATATTTCGCCACCGTCCAGCCCTGGCCCTCCTCGTGCACCAGGTTCTCGAGGGGCACCTTCACGTCGTCGAAGAAGACCTCGTTCACCTCATGCGCGCCGTCCATGAGGATGAGCGGACGCACGGTGATGCCCGGCGTCTTCATGTCCATGAGCAGGAAGGAGATGCCTTCCTGGCGCTTCTCCAGGGTGGGATCGGTGCGCACGAGGCAGAAGATCCAGTCGGCGTAATGCGCAAGCGTGGTCCAGATCTTCTGGCCGTTGACGATGTAGTGATCGCCTTGGCGTACGGCTTTGGTTTTCAGCGATGCGAGATCGCTCCCGGACCCGGGTTCCGAGTAGCCCTGGCACCAGAAATCGTCGCCGTTGTAGATGCGCGGCAGAAAGCGTTTTTTCTGCGCTTCGGTGCCGAAGCGCAGCAGCACCGCCGCGCACATCGTCACGCCGAACGGGATGATCGGCGGCGCACCGGCGAAGCCGAGCTCCTCGTCGAAAATGTAGCGCTGCACGGCGCTCCAGCCGGTGCCGCCCCATTCCTTCGGCCAGGCGGGCACGATCCAGCCCTTCTTGGCAAGGATGCGGTGCCAGCGCATGAGATCGTCTTTGGACAGGTGCGCGTAGTTCTCGACTTTCTCGCGCAGGTCCTGCGGCAGATTGGCGCGCAGCCACGAGCGGACCTCGTCGCGAAACGCGAGCTCCTCGGCCGAGAAGTTGAGGTCCATGGGGAGGAGCGCGAAGTCTAACCTAGAGGATGGTGACGCCGCCATCGGCGACGATCACCTGGCCCGTGATGAAAGCCGCGGCGTCGGAAGCGAGAAATACGGCGATGCCGCCGATGTCGCGCGGCTCGCCCAGGCGCCGCAGCGGCGTGTTTGAAACACGCTCGGCCGCGCGCTTCTCGTCTTCCCACAGGGCGCGGGCGAATTCGGTCTTCACCAGCCCAGGCGCGATGGCATTGACGCGGATGTTCTTCGGTCCCCATTCGGCCGCGAGGTTGCGCACCAGGTGATGCCCCATCGCTTTCGACATGCCGTAGGCGCCGATCACCGTGTTGGCGAGGAGACCGCCGATCGAGCCGACGAGGATGAAGCTTCCGCCCGGGGGCATCGCGGGCAGCGTCATCTGCGCGAGCCAGAGGACGCTCTTCACGTTGTTCGCCACGATCTTGTCGAACGCTTCATCGTCGATGCCGGTGAGCGGTCCGTAATAGGGATTCGCCGCGGCGTTCGCCACCACGACATCGATGCGCTGCCATCGGGCGCGCGTCGCATCGACGAGAGCCTGGAGATCTTCCCTGCGGGAGACGTTGCACGGCTGCGCGAGGACCTCGAAGCCTTGCGCCGCCAGCTCGGCGCGGGCTTTCTCGCAGCCCTCGTGCTTGCGGCTCGAGATCGCCACCTTCGCCCCGGCGCGCGCGAGCTCCTCGGCGATCGATTTGCCGATGCCGCGGGTCGAGCCGGTGATCAGCGCCACCTTTCCCTTCAGATCGAAAAGAGATTTGCTCATTTCACTATGTGAAATCTGGGATGACTAAGTTGACACAACGCCGCCGGGGGCCAGAATAGCGAAACGCGAAACACCCCGCTTTAAATCCCAAGAAATCAATCAGGAAGGAAATCGAACCCCCATGGGCGCACCCGAACCCGCGGCACCCGTCATCCAACCGCCCGGCACTTTCAGCTACGAGCACGAAGGCGACCGGCAGTTTGCCACCACCCTGGCCCGCGGGCTCGAAGTGCTGCGTTGCTTCACTCCGCTCGAGCCGCTCCTCGGGAACAAGGAAATCTCGGTGCGTACGGGGCTGCCGAAGCCCACGGTGTCGCGCCTGACCTACACGCTCACCAAGCTCGGCTATCTGCGGCACAACATGCGCTTGGGCAAGTACCAGCTCGGGTCGGCGGTGCTGTCGATCGGCTATCCCCTGCTCGCGTCGATGAACGTGCGCCAGGTGGCGCGGCCGTTGATGAAGGAGCTCGCCGACTACTGCAACGGCTCCGTCTCGATGGGCGTGCGCGACCGCCTGAACATGGTCTACGTCGAATCCTGCCGCAGCGGCAACGGCCTCACCACGCTGCCCGACATCGGCACCTCCGTGCCGATCTCGCATTCGGTGATCGGCCGCGCCTTCCTCGCCGCCTGCACGGCGCCCGAGCGCGAAGCGGTGCTCAATCAAATGAAGGTGAAGGAGCCGGAATCGCACCGCAAGTACCGTGCACCGATCGACAAGTCGCTCGATGACATCCGCGCGCGCGGCTTCTGCGCCTCCTCGGGCGAGCTGCGGCGCGAAGTGCACGCCGTCGGCGTGCCGATGCGGCGCACCGTGGACGGCGAGATCGTCGCCTTCAACTGCATCGTGCCGGCGTTCATGGTGAAGAAGGGGCAGCTCGAGGACGACCTCGGTCCGCGCCTCGTCGCCATGGTGCGAAACATCGAAGCGAACCTGGGGTTGCACTGACCGAAAAGGCCGTCGAGGCCTTCGGCGCGCAGGCCCTGCGCGTCGTCATCATCCTGCTGCTCGCGTGGGCTCTGCTTGTGCTGGCGGAGCGCCTGATCCGCCTGTTCCGCACGCACATGGCGCGGCGCATCGGCCCGGACGAGGTGGCGCGCGTCGAGACGCTGGCGCGCGTCTTCCACTACGCGGCGACCATCGTCATCCTGATCGTCGCCGGCACGCTGGTGCTCGATGCCTTGGGCATCTCGATCGCGCCGATCCTCGCCACCGCCGGCGTCGCCGGCCTCGCCATCGGCTTCGGCGCTCAAAGCCTGGTCAAGGACTATTTCACCGGCCTCTTCATCCTCCTAGAGGACCAGATCCGCCAGGGCGACGTCGTCGAGATCGCGGGCAAGAGCGGGCTCGTCGAGGAGGTGACCCTGCGCTACGTGCGCCTGCGCGACGGCGATGGCTATGTCCACTTCGTGCCGAACGGCGAGATCAAGCTCGTCAGCAACCGGACGCGCGGCTTCGCGCGTGCCGTCATCGATGTGAGCATCGGCTATGCCGTCGAGGTGGACCAGGCGCTCGCCGTGATGCGCGAGGTGGGCGAGGCGATGCGCAACGACGACAAGTGGAAAGGCCGCATTGCCGACGATCTCGAGATTCTCGGCGTGGACAAGCTCGACAATTCTTCGGTCGTGCTGCGTGCCCAGGTCAGGGTCGTGCCGCCCGTAGAGCGCGACAACGTGAGGCGGGAATACCTGAAGCGCATCAAGGAAGCCTTCGACGCGCGTGGCATCGAGATCCCCTTTCCGCAGCTCACCGTGCACCTGCCGTCGAAGCCCAACGCGCAATGATGCGCTGAAGGTGGCGCACGCCGTCGGTGAGCGCCGCCGGCCCGGGCTGCAGGATCTCGGCCGACTTGATCTCGTGCAGCTCGCCCTCACGGACTGCGGGCAGTTTCTCCCATCCCGCCCGTGAGCGCACGCGCTCGGGCCGGAACTTCTTGCCGCACCACGAAGCGATCATGACCTGCGGCTCTTTCGCCAGGACCGCCTGCGAAGTGACGATGCGCCCAGTCGCCGCCTGCGAGCGCGAAAGCTCCGAGAAAACATCGACGCCGCCGGCGATCTCGACAAGCTCGCTTACCCAGCGGATGCCGGTGATCATCGGCTCGTCCCACTCTTCGAAGTAGACGCGCGGGCGCTGCGGCAAGCGCTCCGCCGCGCTGCGCACGTCGTCCAGGTTTCGCTGCAACCCATCGATGAGCTTCTGCCCGCGGCCACCCGCGCCCACCATCGACGCGAGCAGGAGCACCATCGAGAGGATCTCGTCCACGGAGCGCTGGTTGAAGAGCACGACGTTGAGGCCGGCCTTGGCGAGATCGCGGCCGATGTCGGCCTGCAAATCCGAGAAGCCCAGGACAAGATCGGGCTTGAGCGCGAGGATGGCGTCGTTTTTGGCGCTGAGAAAAGCCGAGATGCGCGGCTTCTCGCGACGCGCGCGCGGCGGCCGCACGGTGTAGCCGGAGATGCCGACGATGCGCCGCTCCTCGCCGAGAAGATAGAGCGTCTCGGTGGTCTCCTCGGTGAGGCAGACGATGCGCTCGGGATAGCGCGCAGGCATTGAGTATTATCGAGCCATGAGCGGCCCGCTCGCCGGCGTCAAAGTCCTCGAGTTCGAAGCCATCGGGCCCGCGCCATTCGCGGGAATGCTCCTCGCCGACATGGGCGCGGACGTGATCATCATCGACCGTCCCGGCGTCTCCGGGCTCGGCCTGAAGCGCGAGCGCTGGTACGACGTCATGCTGCGCGGCAAGCGCTCCGTGACGCTCGACCTCAAGTCCGGCGCCGGCACCGATGCGGCGCTCGAGCTCATCTCGCGGGCCGACGTGCTGATCGAAGGCTTTCGCCCGGGCGTGATGGAGCGGCTGGGGCTCGGTCCCGAGCCTGCGCTCGCCAGGAACGCGCGGCTCGTCTACGGCCGCATGACGGGCTGGGGCCAGGAAGGGCCGCTCGCGCCGCGTGCCGGCCACGACATCAACTACATCGCGCTCTCCGGCGTGCTGCATGCTTTCGGGCGAAAGGGCGGAGCGCCGGTGCCGCCGCTGAATCTCGTCGGCGACTTCGGCGGCGGCGGCATGCTGCTCGCGTTCGGGGTCGCTTGCGCGCTGCTCGAGGCGCGCCGCTCGGGGCGCGGGCAAGTGATCGACGCCGCCATGGTCGACGGCGCGGCGCTGCTTGCGGCGATGTTCCACGGCTTCCTCGCCGCCGGCGAGTGGAGCGAAGAGCGCGGCACCAATATCCTCGACACCGGCGCGCCGTGGTACGACATCTACGAGACGGCCGACCGGAAGTACGTGGCGATCGGCGCCATCGAGGAGAAATTCTTCGCCGAGCTCGCTGCGCGCCTGAAGCTCCTCGACCTGCCACCGCAGCACGACCGGTCGCAGTGGCCGAAGATGCGGCAGCGCTTCGCCGAGACATTCAAGACCAAGACACGGGACGAGTGGTGCCGCATCCTCGAAGGTGCCGATGCCTGCTTTGCGCCGGTGCTTTCGTGGAGCGAAGCTCGGAACCATTCGCATTCGACCGCGCGTTCCGCTTATGTGAACGTGGCGAACGTCGAGCAGCCGGCGCCGGCGCCGCGCTTCTCGCGCAGCGGGACCCGCATTCCGCAGCCGCCGCCCGAGCGCGGCCAGGGCGGCCGACAAGCGCTCGCCGACTGGGGCTTCGATGCGAACGAGGCGAAGCGGCTAGAATCGCTCGGCCTCGGGATAAAGGAATAAGAAATGCTCGGACGCCTGATGCCCCGCGAGGGCAGGTTCTTCGATCTCTTCAATGCGCATGCGGAGCGCATCGTCGAGGGCAGCCGCGAGCTCGCGACGATGATCGGCAGCTTCAGCGAGCTCGACGCGCACGCGCAACGGATCGACGCGGCGGAGCGCGCGGCGGACAAGATCACGCACGAGTGCATCTCGCTCCTGCACAAGACCTTCATCACGCCGTTCGACCGCGAGCAGATCCACAGCCTGATCACCTCGATGGACGACATCCTCGACCTGATCCAGGACGTGGCCGAGTCGGTGGCGCTCTACGACCTGCGCAGCGTGACGCCCGAGGCGAAGCAGCTCGCCGAGATCTGCCAGCTCTGCTGCGACCGGGTCAAGGCGACCGTCGGCCTGCTCACCAACGTCAAGACCTCCACCGCGATCCTCAAGCTGTGCGAGGAGATCGACCGCCTCGAGTCCGATGCCGACCGCGTGATGCGCTCGGCGATGTCGAAGCTCTTCCGCGAGGAGAGCGACTTGAAGCAGGTGATGAAGCTGCGCGTGATCTACGATCTCCTCGAGTCGATCACCGATCGCTGCGAGGACGTGGCGAACATCATCGAAGGCATCGTTCTCGAGAATTCGTGATGGATGGGCAGCTGAGCCTGGGGATTCTTCTCGGGCTGATCGTCGTCGCGCTCGCGTTCGACTTCCTGAACGGCTTCCATGACGCCGCGAACGGCATCTCGACCGTCGTGTCGACGCGCGTGCTCAAGCCCTACCAGGCCGTGGCGATTGCCGCGATCATGAATTTCGTCGCAGTGTTCGTCTTTCATCTCAGCGTCGCCGCCACCGTCGGCAAGGGGATCATCGATACTGGCATCGTCGACCATTACGTCGTGCTCGGCGCACTGATCGGCGCCATTTGCTGGAACATCATCACCTGGTACTACGGCATTCCGTCCTCGTCCTCGCATGCGTTGATCGGCGGGCTGGTCGGCGCCGGAGTCGCCAAAGCGGGCACCTGGGCCCTGATTCCCGCCGGAATCCTGAAAACCGTGGCCTTTATCTTCATCTCGCCGCTACTCGGCTTCGTGATCGGCTCGGTCATGTTCCTCAGCATCTCCTGGATATTCGCGCGCTCGACGCCGAGCCGCGTCGACCGGATTTTTCGCCGCCTCCAGCTCTTCTCCTCGTCGCTCTACAGCCTCGGCCACGGCGGCAACGACGCGCAGAAGACGATCGGCATCATCTGGATGCTGCTCATCGCCGGCGGCTACACCGGCGTCGCCGACCCGGTACCGGGCTGGGTCGTCGTCGCCTGCTATATGGCGATCGGCCTCGGCACCCTCTTCGGCGGCTGGCGCATCGTCAAGACCATGGGACAGCGCATCACCAAGATCCGGCCGGTGGGCGGCTTCTGCGCGGAGCTCTCGGGGTCCATCACGCTCTTCATCGCCACGGGATTCGGCATACCCGTGTCGACCACGCATACCATCGCCGGCTCGATCGCCGGGGTCGGCTCCACGCAATCGGTGTCCACGGTCCGGTGGGGGCTCGCGGGAAATATCGTCATCGCATGGATTCTGACGATTCCCTGCTCGGCGTTCATTGCGGGCCTCTCGTGGTGGGTGGCGCGCGTCGCGCTCGCCCACTAGCCCCCGCTAGCGTGCGTGCTGACCGGTATCGGTGAGCCGGCCCACGTGCAGCTCGGTCTTCACTTCGCCCGCGTGCTCGAACCGGAGCGTGAGCGGCACCTTGTCGCCTTCCTTGAACGGCGCCTTGATGTCCATGAGCATGAGGTGCGCGCCACCGGGCTTCAGCTCGAAGCTGCCGCCCGCGGGAATGTCATAGCCCTTGACCTCGCGCATCCGGTAGATGTCACCGTCCTTCACGGTCACGTGCGGCTCGACCTTCTGCGCGGCTGGCGAGCTCACGCCGACGAGCCGGTCGGCAGATTTCGAGGCGTTGCGAATCGTCATGTAGCCCGCGGCGATCTTCGCTCCCGGCGCAGTGGCTCGCGTCCAGGGGTTCTCGATCTTCACCTGCGCCATCGCGGGGAGCGCGAACATCGCCAACAGCAGAACAACGGCTCTCATTTCACCCGCTCCTTTTCCTGCAGCTCGCGCCACAGGATCTTGCCGGTCGCGGTCTTCGGGAGTTGATCGACGAATTGCACGATGCGCGGCACCTTGAAGGCGGCCATGCGGCCGCGTGCCCATTCGATCACTTCGTCGGCCTTGAGGGCGGGATTGCGCGGCACGATCACGGCCTTCACGGTCTCGCCGCGATAGCCGTCGGGAGCGCCGATGACGCACGCCTCCTGGATGCCGGGATGCGCATAGAGCATCGCCTCGACTTCCGCCGGCCAGACCTTGTACCCGGAGGCATTGATCATGCGCTTGAGGCGATCGGTGATGAAGAAGTAGCCGTCTTCGTCGTAGTAGCCGAGGTCGCCGGTGCGGAAGAAGCGCTTGCCGTCGTGCTCGACGAAGGCGTCGCGCGTTGCCGCCTCCTGGCGCCAGTAGCCCTTGAAGACCTGCGGCCCGTGGACCACGATCTCGCCCACGCTCCCGGACCCGAGCTCGCGGTTCGTTTCGAGGTCGAGGATGCGCGCGTCGGTGTTGAAGATCGGGATGCCGCCGCACTGGCGCTTCGGCCGGTGGGGCGGATTGATATGGGTCGGCGCCATCGTTTCCGAGAGGCCATAGCCCTCGACATAGTCGAGACCAAACACGTCCTTCAGCTTGCGCGCAAACGCCTCCGGCATGGCGGCGCCGCCGCCCCCGAGGACGCGCAGCGACGAGAGATCGTATTCCGCGAGGCGCGGATTGGCGAGGAAGTCGACCAGCATGGTGGTGATCGCCGACCAGGTGGTGACCTTGGCGCGCTGTATCTGCATGGCGGCGCAGTCACGATCCCAGCGGGAGAGCACCACGATCGTGGCGCCACGGTACAGCGGCGCGTTCATGCCCGCCTGCATGCCGGTGACGTGGAACATCGGCAGCGCGGAGAGCACGACCGAATCGTCGGTCGCACCGCGCCAGTAGAGATAAGGCACTGTAGTGGCCTGCACGCTGGCGTGCGTATGCATGCAGCCTTTCGGCTTGCCGGTCGTTCCCGACGTGTAAGGCATCACCGCCGGATCATCGACCCCTGACCGGTGCTCGCCCGGAGTGAGGCGCGCGCCGATCGCGTCCTGCCAGGCGATGCCGCCTGTGGCGCGACGAGGTGCGCGAACGAAGTCGGGAACCGGCAGATCGGTCGGCGTGCGCAGGAAATCCGAATGGGTGGCGACGATCACATGCGGCACGGCGAGCGGCGCCATGCGCTCATAGAGCTCCTGGGCGACGATGGCGACGCTCGCCTGAGCGTCTTCGACGTAATGGCGCAGCTCCTCGGTGAGGTTCATCGTGTTCACCGGGACGACGACGGCGTCGGCGCGCAAGATCCCGTAGTAGGCGATGACGAACTGCGGGCTGTTTGGCAGGTAAAGCAGCACGCGGTCGCCCTTCGCCACTGCGCAGCGCTTCTGCAGGAAGCCGGCGAGCGCGTCGGCGTCGCGCTTGAGCTCGACGTACGTCACCTGCGTGCCGTAGAAATCGATCGCCACCCGGTCCGGGCCGTCGGCCGCCCGGGCGGCGAGGTTGCCGTAGACGGTGATGCGCGGCACTTCGAGCGTATGCGGTACGCCCGGCGGCCAATGCGCAAAATGCCGGGTGAACGTACTCACAGTGCGTATCGCGCGACGGCTTTCTCGTCCCAGGCGATGCCGCAACCCGGCTGCGACGGAATGACGACGTGTCCGTCCTTCAGCTCCGCAGGCTGCGCGAGGACGGGATTCGCCCAATCGACATACTCGAGCCAATGGCAGGTCGCAGTCGCCGCAAGCAGGTGGCAGCTCACCTCCGGAAAAAGGTGGCTCGACATCTCGGCCCCCGCGCCTTGCGCGAGCGCTGCGGCGCGCATCCAGCCGGTTACTCCGCCGATGCGCTGCGCGTCCGGCATCACGTAATCGCAGGCACCGGCGGCGAGCGCCTGCGCCATCTGCTCGGGCCCCATGAAGTTCTCGCCAAGCTGGATCGGCGTCGCGATCTCGCGCGCAAGGCGCGCGGCGCCGGTGAAATCGTCGGCGCGGATCGGCTCCTCGATCCAGTCGACACCGCCCTCCTCGTCGATCATCCGGCCGCGCTGCAGGGCTTCCGCAACGGTCAGCGCCTGGTTGAAGTCGACCATCAGCACAACGTCGGGTCCGATCGCTTTCTTCACGGTGCGCAGCGCTTCCAGATCGTCGCGCGCGGTCGGCCGGCCCATGCGCAGCTTGACGGCACGGAAACCCTCGGCGACAAGCTCCTCCGCCTCCTTGGCGAGCGCCGGCAGCGGCATGAGGCCGAGCCCCTTCGAGTTGTACGCGAGGATGGGACGCGGCGTCGCACCGAGCACCCGCACGAGCGGCTGCCCGAGCGATTGGGCCAGGGCATCCCACGCCGCCATGTCGATGCCGCCCATGGCGATGAGCACCACGTTGTGCACGCCGAGGAGCGCATAGCGCGCGCGAAGCTTGCGCTCGAGGTCGAATGGAGCCACCTCGTCGCCTTTGACCATCTCGGCCATGGCCTCGACCAGCTTCGCCATCGGCGGCAGGTTCTGCTTGCCCATGCCGAAGAGGTACGAGCGCCCGATGATGCCGGCATCGGTCTCGAGGTCGATGAGCAGCAGCGCCGAGGCGGTCAGCGTGGCGGCGCTGGTCGCGAGCGGTCGCTTCATCGGCGCCGCGACCGGGCGACAACGGATGCGGGTGATCTTCATCGGCCCCTTATTTTCCTGTAAAGCGGGGCTTGCGCTTCTCCATGAAGGCGCGGCGCCCCTCGATGTAGTCGGCGCTCTTCGCGCAGCGCTCGATCGCCGCGCGCATGCGCCCATGATCGGGCGCGCCCTCGGCCTTCACATACTCTTCCAGGATCGTCTTCGTATTGGCAATGGCGAGCGGCGCGTTCTCGCATAGCGAGTTGATCACATCGGTCGCATAGCGCTCGAGCTCGGCGTCGGGCAGCACGCGGTGCACGAGGCCCATGGCGAGCGCTTCGTCGGCGTTGTAGCGACGGCCGAGGAACATGATCTCGCGGGCGCGCGCATGGCCCACCGTCTCGAGCAGGCGCTTGTGTCCCTCGATGTTGTAGCCGAGGCCGAGCTTCGCGGCCGGGATGCCGAACTGCGCCGATGCTCCGCAATAGCGCAGGTCGCAGGCGAGCGCGATCTCGACGCCGCCGCCGAGGCAGAAGCCGTAGATCATGGCGAGCGTGGGCTTCGGCGAGCCCTGGATCGAGTGCAGAACGCGATCGAGGAGATCGTCGTATTGCGCGACGGCGCCCTGCTCCGAGCGCTTCTTCTCGAACTCCGAGATATCCGCGCCCGCCGCGAACGCCTCGGTGCCCCTGCCGCGAAAAACGACGCAGCGCACTTCGGGGTCACGCTCAAATTGCGCCATCGACGGCGGAATCGCCCGCCACATCGCATCGTTGATCGCGTTCTTCTTCTCCGGCTGGTCGAAGATGAGCCAGCCGACCGCGCCACGCTTCTCGACCCGCAGGCTCAAGGCCGGCCCGCCGGTCCGTGGATGGAAGGAACCGTGGTGCGCGGGTCGCGCGGCGTCCAGCGGCCGGCGTCCACCTTGCGCAGGAAATCCTCAACGAACTGGTTAAAGAGCGCCGGCTCTTCGAGGTTGATGGCGTGCCCGCTCTTCGGGAACACAGCCAAGCCGGCAGTCGAGATGCAGCGCTTCATGAGAACGTTCGCTTCGAGGCAGGGCTCCTCCTCGTCCCCGATCATGATGAGTGTCGGCACGGTCATCTTCTTCATCGGCTCGACCAGGTCGTAGATCGAGGGCCGCCGGCATTGCACTCCGAGCAGCGTATTGACCGCGCCGAGCGCCGAATGCTCGTTGAACTGCGCCTGAAACTCCCCGAAGCCCCGCGGATCCTTGTTCTGCAGCTGGACGCGCTGCGGTCCCAAGCCATACGTCGCCACGAATTTCGCCATGCCCTCGCGCTGGATGCGCTCGGCATTGGCGCGCGAATCCTGCTGGAACTGCTTGTAGTGCGCCGGGTGCGAGCCGTAGGCGCCGCCCGCCACCGTGATCGACAGCGCGCGCTGCGGATAGGTGAGCCCGAAATGCAGCGTTGCGAAGGCGCCCATCGAAAGCCCGACCACGTGCGCGCGGTCGATCGCCAATGCGTCGAGCACCGCGCGAATGTCATCGCGCGCGCGCTCCTGCGAATAGCGGTTCCAATCTTCGGGCACGTCCGAGGGCGGATAGCCGCGCGCGTTGTAGGCGATGCAGCGATAGAGGCGCGAGAAATAGCGCAGCTGGGGTTCCCAGCTGCGCGCGTCGCCGCCGAATTCGTGCACGAAGACGAGCGGTTTTCCGCTGCCCGCTTCCTCGTAATGCAGGGCGACGCCATCGTCAGTGGTGAGCTTGGGCATATGGCATTCTATGTTCATGAAAGCAGTCCTCTGCAAGCAGTTCGGCCCGCCGGAATCGCTCGTCGTGGAGGAGCTGCCGTCGCCGCAAGCGGGCGCCGGGGAAGTCGTACTCACCGTGAAGGCGGCGAGCGTGAACTTTCCCGACGTGCTGATCATCCAGAACAAATACCAGTACAAGCCGCCGCTGCCCTTCTCGCCGGGCAGCGAGCTCGCCGGCGTGGTGAAGGAAATAGGTGCCGGCGTCACCACCGTCCGTCCCGGGGACCGCGTCATCGCTTTCACGACCTACGGCGCTTTCGCGGAAGAAGTGAAGACCGAGGCCGTGCGCCTGCTGCCGCTACCCGACAAGATGGACTTCGTCGCGGGCGCCGCTTTTCTGCTCACCTACGGCACCTCCGACCATGCCCTGCGCGATCGCGGCGCGCTGCAGAGCGGGGAGACGCTTCTTGTGCTCGGCGCCGCGGGCGGCGTCGGGCTCGCGGCAATCGAGATCGGCAAAGCGCTCGGCGCACGCGTTATCGCCTGCGCCTCGAGCGCCGAGAAGCTCGCCGTGTGCCGCGAGCATGGCGCCGATGCGAGCATCAATTACGCGGCCGAAGACCTCCGCGAGCGCATCAAGCTCCTCACCGAAGGGCGTGGCGTCGACGTCGTGTACGACGCAGTGGGCGGCCCTTACACCGAGCCCGCGTTCCGCTCCCTGGCGTGGCGCGGCCGCCTTCTCGTCGTCGGCTTCGCGGCCGGCGAGATCCCGAAGCTGCCGCTCAATCTTCCGCTCCTCAAGGGGGCTTCGGTGGTGGGCGTGTTCTGGGGGGACTTTGCGCGCCGCGAGCCGCGCGCGTTCGCCGAGAGCGCACGACAGCTGGCGCGCTGGTACGCGGAGGGCAAGCTGCGTCCGCATGTCTCTCAGACGCTGCCGCTCGAGCGCGCAGGCGAGGCCATCAGGCTGCTCGCCAGCCGGCAGGCGAAAGGGAAAATCGTCCTTACGACGGGGGCGTAGCGTCCCCCGCTCCCAAGGGACGCTGCATCACCACGCTGTCGACCCAACGGCCGAACTTGAAGCCGACTGAGCGCAATGTCGCGACGCGCAGGAAGCCAAAGGAAGCGTGCAGGTTGATCGACGCGGCATTCGCGCTGTCGCCGATCACGGCAATCAGCTGACGATAGCCCAGATCCTGGGAACTTTGGATCAGCACACTGAGCAGCGCGCTGCCGACGCCGCGTCCTTCGGCGCCGTTGCGGACATAGACGGAGTCCTCGAGCGAGTAGCGGTACGCCGAGCGCGTGCGGTAAGGCGCGCAATAGCCATAGCCGGCAAGCACGCCGCCGAAATCGGCTGCGAGCCAGGGCAGACCGCGTGATTGCACGTCGTCGAAGCGCCGGCGCAGCTCCGCGAGCGGCGGCGGCTGCTCCTCGAACGAGGCGAGGCCGTGCAGCACGTGGTGGCCGTAGATCTCGTGGATCGCCGGCAGGTCGTCGGGCGTCGCCGGCCGCACCTGCACCCGCTCACCGAGAATACGCGGGCTCCTCGCGATCCAGGATGCGCTTCAAGGCTTTGAAATGCGCGCCCGCATACTTCGGGGCGTCCTCGCGCATCATCCGGTAGGCAGTGCGCACGACTTCGGGCCGCACGCTGCGCCGCCTGCCGCCCATCGTGCGCGCAAGCACCTGGAGCCGGCAGGCACGCTCGAGGTAATACAGCGAATCGAAGGCTTCCGCGACCGACGGACCCACCACGATCACGCCATGGTTCGCCAGGAACATGACGCGCTTGCCGCCAAGCGCCTCGGCAAGGCGATCGCCTTCGGTGCTGTCGACGACGAGCCCGTTGTAAGTATCGTCATACGCGATGTCATCGTGAAAGCGCAGCGCGTTCTGCTCGACCATCTCGAGCCTGCCGTCTTCGAGCAGCGTAAGCGCCGTGGCATTCGGCATATGCGTGTGCAGAACGCACGCCGCGTGCGGATTCGCGAGGTGGATGCGCGAATGGATGTAGAACGCGGTCTTCTCATACTCGCCCTCGCCGGCGAGGATCTCGCCGCCGGCATCGATGGCGAGCAGGTTTGCAGCCGTGACCTCGCGCCAGTGCAGGCCATAGGCATTGAGCAGGAACCGGCCGCCGGGCAGCATCACGCTGAAATGGTTGCAAACCCCCTCGTGCAGATCGAGCCGCACCGCGAGGCGAAAGGCCGCCGCGAGATCGATGCGCGACGCCTGCTCCAAGGCGCTCGTGCCGAGCTCGTGAAGGCTGCTGGCCATGGCGCCGATTATAGGGAGGCCAATAAAAAAGGCGCCCGAAGGCGCCTTCTTCATTGCAGCGGGACCTCTTAGCGGTGTTTCTTGTCGTAGTCGGCGCCGGCCTCGTGGCCCGCGTAACCGCCGATCGCGGCACCGCCGAGCGTGCCGATCGTGCTGCCGCCGGTCACGGCCGAACCCAGCGCGCCGCCTGCGGCGGCGCCGCCGACCGTTCCCACAGTTTCACCGCGACCCATGCCGGAGCAAGCCGACAGGCCGAGCATGCCGGCCACTGCACAAAGCGCTATCACTGACTTCATATGCACCTCCTTAAGAAAGAGTTGAACGCGTTGCGTTAGACGGCTGCTCAGGTGCAGCCACGCAGCAGGAAGATCACGAACAGGACCGGGATGGGAACACCCAGCGCCCACAGCAGGATGTAGCCCATCTTCCCTTCCTGCTGGCGACGCCACTGCTGAAACTTTTCCATGCCAGCCTCCAAGAAGTTGATGCCTAGAGGGAGCAATCGCCGTGCCGCCGAGCTGTGGGGATTTCCACTACACCCCCCTTTGCACTAGAGTTCAACCGAGGAGAAAGCGCGCAATTGGCTTCCAAATCCAGGTCCAGCCCCAGCCCCAGGAAAGGAAAGACCGTGGCAGAGAAGACGAAACCGGCGGCCGAGCAACCCGCCGAGCAGGCGGCACAGCCGCAACAGCCTCGAACGATCGGACTCGGCGTGCGGCTCGTGCCGGCGGGCGACTCGGACCAGCCACGCGTCGCGAACTACACGTCGCTGACGCTCGCGCCGGGCATGGCGTTCATCGATTTCGGCTTCTTCGAGCCGGCGATGCTGGCCGCGTTACCGCGAGTCGCGCAGCAGGGGGGCAAGCTGCCCGAAGCGATCAACGGGCGCCTCGCCACGCGGGTCGCGATGAGCTACGAGACCCTGAACAACCTGCACCAGCAACTCGCGGGCGGGCTGCAAGGACTGAAGAAACCCGGCTAGCTGCGGGTCGCCTCGTGGATCGCCATGACGTCTTCGGCATCGACTTCGCACGCCGGCGTCGGTGCGGCGTCCATGAGTAGCAGCGCCGCGAGCAGCATGAGCGGCTTGCGCAGCACGACGCCGGTGAGCTGGTAAGGACGAAAGAGCCAGAACATGCGGTGCGCGTGGGAGAGCCAGCGCTTCGGTCGCACGAACGGGAAAAACATCCGCATCACCTTGCGCACCATTCGGAGCGGTCCGCCGGCAACGAACTCATCGCCGTAGCTTTCGCTCGCGATCGTGCATGCCTCGAGCACGTCGTAGCCCGGGAAAAGCGCGCAAAGCTCGCTGGGGCTCGGCCGGTAGAGCGTGTCGATCGGGTCGGCGTGGTAGGGATAGGAATAAGGCACCGTGATGACGAGCACGCCGCCCGGCGCGAGGATCGAATCGATCACCGCCGGGAAGCGCGCACGGGCATCGGTGGGCAGGTGCTCCATGATGTTGCATGCGAGCAGCGCGTCTGGCCGCAACTCGCGCAGCCGCGCCTGCACGGCGGGATCGAAAAGGTCGCCGCTGACGTCAATGCCCTCGCCGGACTTGAGATCGGCATGCACGACGCGCGCACCCGCGCGCACCAGCGGGTCGAAGATGTCGCCGTCGATGTAGGGCTTCGACACCTCGCGAAAGCGCTTCGTGCCGCTGCCGAGGTTGAGCACCATGCGCCGTTCGTCGAGCGCGCGGAGCTTCTCGCCGATCCACGCGGCTTCCTGAGTGCGCATCGCGGCCCTCTAGCCCGCTAAAGCCAACGGCCGCCCGGATAACCGGCAGCGGCGACTCGCTGCACGGCGGCGAGCGCGATTTGCCGTCCCCAGTTGAATTCCTTGTAAAGCAGGAGGAAGCGCCAGATGTCCCGCAGCACGAGCGCGCGCTCCCGCCAGGAGAGCCTTGCGAGCGCCGCCGGGAAGTCGGCCTCGTGCGGTCGGCCGAAGGCGATCTTCAACGGGTTCCATTGGTCGGTGGTACGGCGTACCTCGGAGGCGACCATGCGACGGTAGGTCTCCTGCACCGGTCTATCGCGCCAGCGCGCCTCGACCACCGCCTCGCCGGCGAGCGCCCCGGAGTGAAGGGTGCAGCTCATGCCCTCGCCGATCATGTTGAGGAAGCCTGAGGCCTGGCCGGTAATCAAGACGTTGCCCCGGCCGAATACGTAGCGGTTGATGAGCGACGGCCCGAAGTTCTCGGCGCAGCCCTCGTGCGAGGTGTGCTCCGAGAGCCGCACGCCGTGCTTCTCGGCCAGGTAGCGCACCACGTTGCGGTGGCGCGCGTCGAAGTTGTCGCCGCGCTTGAAGCCGACGCCGACGATCTGCTGGCCGTCGCGCGCATGGCTCCAGGTGTAGTGACCGAGATCGGGATGGAACCAGAAGTGGAAGTACTGCGGGTCGAGCGGACAGTCGACGATGTCGTGGAATTTCTGCCCGACGAAGAACCACGGGATCTGCTTTGGATAGTCGGGATAGATGGAGCGGATGACCAGCGAGCTCGGCCCGTCCGCGCCGATCACGGTACGGGCCCTGTAGACGACGTCCTGCCCCTGCCTGCGCGCCTTCACCTCGACATGCTCGCCGTGGTCCTCGAGGCCGACGAACGAGGTGCGGTCGTGCACCTCGGCGCCGCTCTGCTTGATCGCCCAATGGTCGGAGAACTTCCGGTGCAGGTGGGGCGTCGTGCCGCCGAAGAAATCCATGCTCATGGACACCATGCTCGGAAAGTGGAACGTCACTCCCTTGCACGAAGTCGGCTCGTGCAGCGCCTCGCGCGGCAGCGGGCCGAAGTTCTCCAGGAGGAATCGATGCCCGCGCGGCGACAGGATGCCGCTGCAGATCTTGTGGCGCGGCAGCTCGTGGCGCTCGAGGATCACGGTCTCGAGGCCGGCATCCACCAGGCGCTTGGCGGCTGCCGCGCCCGACAGGCTGGCGCCGACGATGATGACGTCCGCGCTTCTCATGCCAGCTCCGCGAGATGCAGCACCGGCTTGCCGGCGAAATCAAACGCCGCGCGTTCGCCGAGATCTTCGACGACGATGCGCTCGACCTTTCGTCCCTCGAGGATCCAGCGCGCCTGGCCGGCGGCGGGCATGGCAATGCGCTGCAGGTCGAGATTCATCTCGCAGCCGGAGGCTACGCGCAGGGAGTCGTAGCGGCCGATCAGCCGCGACTGGTCGCAGTTGAATGCCTGCGACGCGATCACGTAGAAGTCTCCAGGACGCAGCTTTCTGCCTATCGACGGCAGCAGCGCTTCGCCGATGCCGGAAATGGACGCCTCCGGCAGCCAGCGCCGCAGCGCCCGCAGCAGCAGGCCGTCCGCGACCACGAGCCGCGCGGTGGCGAGCGGCGCCAGGAAGGCCGCCAGGCGTTCGTCGGCAATGGCCGCACCGGCCTCGAGCGCTGCGACGATATCGCCGCCGTCGTCGGCCGCGAGCTCATAGCCCTCGAGCAATGCGAGCGTCCGCCTGAGCCGCTCGGCGTCCCCGCGCAGCGCCGGTCCCGCCAGCAGCAGGTTCTTCTTCGCGCCCGAGCGGCCCCTGACCGAATGCTGCGGAAAGGCTGATCCGCTCTTCAGTTCCATCACCATGTCCACCAAGGGCAGCTCTTCGGGGCAGGCCGGCTCGCAGGCGCCGCACAGCGTGCAGCCGGCCACCGATGCCGCCAAGTCCACGCGCTTCGCGCCGTGCTGGATGGCGCGAGCCCGCCCCTTCGGGGTAAGGCGCACGTCGCGCGAGCCGTGCCACACCGGGCACACCAGCAGGCACAGGCCGCAGCCGCTGCAGTCGTGATGGCTCATGAGCGTCAAAATATTACATCCCGGTTGAGGATCATGGCGGGGTCGGCGGCTCGCTTCATCGCCAGGTGGCGCTCGACCAGCGCATCGCCGAATGCTCGCCGGATGTAGCCCTTCATCATGCCGCCGAAGCGGTAGTAGCTCCCGCCGAGCGCGAGCCCGACGTCGTAGATCTCGTTCTTGAACGACTGCAGCGTGTCGCGGCTGTAGATCGTATCGCCGAGCATCGGCTCGAACTCGCAGCCATACGCCCGGCCACGCGCGTCAGGCGGGATGCAGGACAGCTCATAGTGCGGCGGATGATCTTCGCGCAGCTTGATGCCGACGCAGTACAGCGTGTAATGCGGGAAGTACTTGCGGCACACGTCGTTGCCGCGCTCGACCGCCTCGGCGAATTTTTCTGCCGACGTCGCGAGGTCCGGGATCACCATCTGGCGGCCGCCCCAGTGCTTCCACACTGCGCGCGAGAACACCACCGTGCGGTCGTGCATCTTCTCGCCGCGATGGAATTCAGGCCGCCGGAACTCAGGAAACAAGGCGGATTTGCGGCGATGGAGATAGCGGGCCTCCCGCCAGCGCCAGGGACGCAGCGCGTAGAAGAGCGCCGTGCGCAGCGCGAAAGCTATTTCGCCTGTGCCGCGCACGCGATGCCGAAAAGCCTGCTCGAAGCGCTGTTCCTTCTCATCCGAGTCGAAGGCCACAAGCAAAGTGATTGCCTTGTCCATCATGGTGAGGATGCCGGAATAGTCCGACGCCTCGCCGGCATCGAGCATCTGCAGATCCTCGATCGCTGCGCGCAGCGAGGAGTAATAGAAGTAGCGCATGCGCAACGGCTGGTATCGGCGCACGCGCAGCGTCGCCTCGGTGATGACGCCGAACTGGCCGTAGCCGAGGATGACGCGCTGGAAGAGCGCCGCGTTCTCGGTATCCGAGCATTCCACGACCTCGCCCGTCGGCGTCACGACCTGCAGGGCCTCGGCCTGGTCGGCACTGCAGCCGAGATGCGCCGAGTTGACGTCGATGCCGCCCACGCCGAGCGTGCCGCCGACCGAGGAGGTGAGGTTGAGCGGCGCCGACAGGTAATCGAGCCCGTGCCGTCGCAGCCGCTCGGCAAGCGCCGACCAGAAGATGCCGGCCTGCGTGCGCACGGTCAGGCTTTTCTCGTCGACCTCGAGCACGCTGCTCATGCCGGTCATGTCGAGGAGCACACCCCCATAGGCGATCGATTCGCCCTCGGTGGTGAGGCCTCCGCCGCGCACGGTGACCGGTACGCGATGGGCCTGCGCCGCCTTCAGCAGGGTGGCAATCTGGGCTGAAGTGCGCGCAATGACCACGCCGTGCGGCAGGCCATAGGCGGTGCCGCCGGCATCGCTGGCGAAGATGCCGCGCGTCGCGGCGTCCTCGAGGAGCTCGACGCCCTGCGTGCGCAGCGTGTCGCGAAAGGCGCTCCAGCCCCCGGCGTTCCACCGTGCCGGATTGGTCCGCTGGCGCGGAACGCCGACGAGCGCATCGGGCGCGACGTGGTCAGGGCCGATCGTCATAAAAAAGGCGCCGCAAGGGCGCCTTTTCGTTCACGACGTGGAGCTCAGCTGCCGCCGCCGGTAGTCGCCGGCTCGGCCGCCGCCGGCGTCTCCGTCGCTCCGGCCGGCATTTCGGCCAGCACCGGCTCTGCGGCTTGCGCCTTGCGGATGTTGTGATACGCGAGGCCCGTGCCCGCCGGGATGAGACGCCCGACGATCACGTTCTCCTTCAGGCCGCGCAACTCGTCGCGCTTGCCCATGATCGCCGCCTCGGTCAGCACGCGCGTCGTCTCCTGGAAGGAGGCCGCCGAGATGAACGAATCGGTCGACAGACTCGCCTTGGTGATGCCGAGGAGAATGTTGCGGAACGTCGCGGGCTTCTTGCCTGCCTTCACCGCCTTCTCGTTCTCCTCGAAGAGCTCGGCACGCTCGACCTGCTCGCCCTGGATGAACGGCGTGTCGCCCGGCTCGTCGGTCTCCACGCGGCGCAGCATCTGCCGCACGATCACCTCGATGTGCTTGTCGTTGATCTTCACGCCCTGCAGGCGGTACACGTCCTGCACTTCGTCGATGATGTAGCGCGCAAGCTCCTCGATGCCGAGGAGCCTCAAGAGGTCGTGCGGATCTACCGGGCCGTCGACGATCATCTCGCCCTTGTTCACCACCTGGCCGTCATGCACGAGCAGGTGCTTGTCCTTCGCGATCAGGTACTCGTGCTCCTGCTTGTCGAGGTCCGTGATGACCAGGCGCTGCTTGCCCTTCGTGTCCTTGCCGAAGGAAACCGTGCCGGTCACTTCCGCCAGGATGCCCGCGTCCTTGGGCGAGCGCGCCTCGAAGAGCTCGGCGACTCGCGGCAGACCGCCCGTGATGTCGCGCGTCTTCGAGACTTCCTGCGGGATGCGCGCCAGCACCTCGCCGACCTGCACCTGCTGCCCGTCGCGCACCGCGATCACGGCGCCCACGGGGAAGCTGATGTTCACGGCGTGGTCGGTGCCGGCAATGCGTACTTCCTCGCCCGCATCGTTGATGAGCTTGACCGAGGGACGCTGGCCCTTCGCCGCGGCGGTAGTGCGCCGCTTGGCGTCGATGACCACGAGGGTCGAGAGGCCGGTCACGTCGTCGATCTGCTTCGCGACGGTGGTGCCTTCCTCGACGTGCTCGAACTTCACCGTGCCGGCGTACTCCGTGATGATCGGCCGGTGGTGCGGGTCCCAGTTCGCGAGGTTCTTGCCCGCGCGCACCGTGTCGCCGTCGGCCACCGAGAGCAGCGCGCCGTACGGCACCTTGTGGCGCTCGCGCTCGCGACCGTTGTCGTCCGCGATGATCACCTCGCCCGAGCGCGAGATGACGATCTTCTCGCCCTTGGCGTTCGAGAGGTAGCGCATGGTCGCCGTGAAGCGCACCGTGCCCGAGGATTTCGCCTCGACGTGGCTCTGCACAGCCGTACGGGAGGCCGCGCCGCCGATATGGAACGTCCGCATCGTGAGCTGGGTCCCCGGCTCGCCGATCGACTGCGCGGCGATCACGCCGATCGCCTCGCCCACGTTGACGAGCGAGCCGCGGCCGAGATCGCGTCCGTAGCACTTGGCGCAGACCCCCCAGCGCGTGTCGCAGGACAGTGCGGTGCGCACTTTGACCTCGTCGATGCCGACGTTGTCGATCGCTTCCACGCCTTCCTCGTCGATCAGGGTCCCGGCGGCAAAGAGCACGTCCTGGGTTTCCGGATGCAGGAGGTCGATGGCCAGCACGCGGCCGAGAATGCGCTCCCTCAGCGCCTCGACCACCTCGCCGCCTTCGACGAGCGCCTTCATCGCGACGCCGTTTTGCGTCCCGCAGTCGTCCTCCGTCACCACCAGGTCCTGCGTCACGTCGACCAGGCGCCGCGTGAGGTAGCCCGAGTTCGCCGTCTTGAGCGCGGTGTCGGCGAGGCCCTTGCGCGCGCCGTGCGTCGAGATGAAGTACTGCAGCACGTTCAGCCCTTCGCGGAAGTTCGCCGTGATCGGCGTCTCGATGATCGAGCCGTCGGGCTTCGCCATCAGGCCGCGCATGCCGGCGAGCTGCCGGATCTGCGCCGCCGAGCCGCGCGCGCCGGAGTCGGCCATCATGTAGATCGAGTTGAACGCCTCCTGCTTCACCTTCTTGCCGTGGCGGTTCTCGACCTCCTCCTGGCCGAGCTGCTCCATCATCACCTTCCCGACCTGCTCGCCGCAGCGCGACCAGATGTCGACCACCTTGTTGTAGCGCTCACCCGCCGTGACGAGACCCGAGGTGTACTGGTTCTCGATCTCCTTCACCTCGCCCTCCGCATCCTTGATGAGGCTCTGCTTCTGCTCGGGGATGCGCATGTCGTTCACGCCGAACGAGATGCCGGCGCGCGTGGCGATGGTGAAGCCGGACTGCATCAGCTTGTCGGCGAAGATCACGGTCTCGCGCAGGCCGCAGCGACGGAATGCCGCGTTGATCAGGCGGCTGATCTCCTTTTTCTTGAGCGGCTTGTTGAGCAGCGCGAAGGACAGGCCGGCGGGCAGGATTTCGGAGAGCAGCGCACGCCCGACCGTCGTCTCGTAGCGCGTGACCTTCTCGGTGATCTCGCCGTCTTCGGCGATGTCTTTCTCCTTGATGCGCACCCAGACGCGGGCGTTCAGCTCGACCTGCCGTGAGTCATAGGCGCGGTGAACCTCCGCCAAATCGGAGAAGCTCATGCCCTCGCCTTTCGCATTGATCCTTTCTCGCGTGGCGTAGTAGAGGCCGAGCACGATGTCCTGCGAGGGCACGATGATCGGCTCGCCGTTGGCGGGCGAAAGCACGTTGTTCGACGCGAGCATCAGCGTGCGCGCTTCCATCTGTGCTTCGAGCGACAGGGGCACGTGCACCGCCATCTGGTCGCCGTCGAAGTCGGCGTTGAACGCGGCACAGACCAGCGGATGCAGCTGGATTGCCTTGCCCTCGATCAGCACCGGCTCGAACGCCTGGATGCCGAGGCGGTGCAGCGTCGGTGCGCGGTTCAAGAGCACCGGATGCTCGCGAATCACCTCCTCGAGGATGTCCCACACCTCGGGGACTTCCTGCTCGACGAGGCGCTTCGCCGCCTTGATGGTCGTGGCGAGGCCCAAGAGCTCGAGCTTGTTGAAGATGAACGGCTTGAAGAGTTCGAGCGCCATCTTCTTCGGCAGGCCGCACTGATGGAGCTTCAGCTGCGGGCCGACCACGATGACCGAGCGGCCCGAATAATCGACGCGCTTGCCGAGCAGGTTCTGGCGGAAGCGGCCGCCCTTGCCCTTGATCATGTCGGCAAGCGACTTGAGCGGACGCTTGTTCGCGCCGGTCATCGCCTTGCCGCGGCGGCCGTTGTCGAGCAGCGAGTCCACCGCTTCCTGGAGCATGCGCTTCTCGTTGCGCACGATGATCTCGGGCGCTTTCAGCTCGAGCAGGCGCTTCAACCGGTTGTTGCGGTTGATGACCCGGCGATAGAGATCGTTCAGGTCGGAGGTCGCGAAGCGGCCGCCGTCCAGCAGCACCAGCGGACGCAGCTCCGGCGGCAGGACCGGCAGCACTTCCATGATCATCCAGTCGGGCTTGATGTTCGAGGCCTTGAAGCCCTCGAGCACCTTGAGCCGCTTGGCGTACTTCTTGATCTTGGCGTCGCTCGAGGTCGCCTCGAGTTCCTTCCGCAGCTCGTCGATCGACTTGTTGAGGTCTAGCGCACGAAGCAGCGCGCGGATGCCCTCCGCGCCCATCGCCGCCTGGAAGTCGTCGCCGAACTCCTCGACCTTGGCGAGGTAGTCGTCTTCGGTCAGGAGCTGGCAGCGCTTGAGCGGCGTGAGGCCCGGGTCGGTGACGACATACGCTTCGAAGTACAGCACGCGCTCGATGTCGCGCAGCGTCATGTCGAGCACGAGACCCAACCGGCTGGGCAGGCTCTTCAGGAACCAGATATGAGCGGTAGGCGACGCGAGCTCGATATGGCCCATGCGCTCGCGGCGCACCTTGGCGAGCGTCACTTCGACGCCGCACTTCTCGCAGATCACGCCGCGATGCTTGAGGCGCTTGTACTTGCCGCAAAGGCACTCGTAGTCCTTGATCGGCCCGAAGATCTTGGCGCAGAAGAGGCCATCGCGCTCCGGCTTGAACGTGCGGTAGTTGATGGTCTCCGGCTTCTTCACCTCGCCGTAGGACCACGAGCGGATCTTCTCGGGCGATGCGAGCCCGATCTTGATCGCGTCGAACTCCTCGTCCTGCTGGACCTGCTTGAAGAGCTCAAGTAGCGCTTTCATTTAGAACCTCTCCAGATCGATGTCGATGCCGAGCGACCGAATTTCCTTCACGAGCACGTTGAACGACTCGGGCATGCCGGCGTCGATCTTGTGGTCGCCCTTGACGATGTTCTCGTACACCTTGGTGCGGCCGGTGATGTCGTCGGACTTCACCGTCAGCATCTCCTGCAGGGTGTAGGCGGCGCCGTAGGCCTCCAGCGCCCAGACCTCCATCTCGCCGAAGCGCTGGCCGCCGAACTGCGCCTTGCCGCCGAGCGGCTGCTGCGTGACGAGCGAGTACGGTCCGGTCGAGCGCGCATGCATCTTGTCGTCCACCAGGTGGTGAAGCTTCAGCATGTGCATGTAGCCCACCGTGACGTGGCGATCGAAGCCCTCGCCGGTGCGGCCGTCGTAGAGCTGCACTTGGCCGGACTGCGGCAAGCCCGCCATCTCGAGCATGGCGTTGATCTCCGCTTCCGCCGCGCCGTCGAAGACCGGCGTCGCGAACGGCACGCCTTCCTTGAGGTTCGCGGCGAGCGCGAGGATCTCCTCGTCGGTCAGCTTGGAGACTTCCTCTTCCTTGCCGCTGTAGATGCGCTCGACCAGCTTGCGGATCCCGGCGATGCCCGCCTCCTGCTGCTTCTTCACCAGCTCGCCGATGCGCAGGCCCAGGCCCTTCGCGGCCCAGCCGAGGTGCACTTCCAGAATCTGCCCGACGTTCATGCGCGAGGGCACGCCGAGCGGATTCAGCACGATGTCGACGGGGGTGCCGTCGGCCATGTGCGGCATGTCCTCCACGGGCGTGATCTTCGAGATGACGCCCTTGTTGCCGTGGCGGCCGGCCATCTTGTCGCCCGGCTGCAGACGCCGCTTGACCGCGACGTACACCTTCACCATCTTGAGCACCCCCGGCGGCAGCTCGTCGCCCTGCGTCAGCTTCTTCCGCTTCGCCTCGAACATGGCGTCGAACTCGCGGCGCTTCTGCGAGAGCGACTCCTTCAGCCCTTCGACCTGGGTCTGCGCGTCTTCATTCGCCAGGCGGATGTCGAACCAGTCGAAGCGCTCCATGCCGGTGAGGTAGTCCTTCGTCACCTTGGTGCCCTTCGCGAGGCGCTTCGGTCCGCCGTTCGCGACCTTGTTGGTGAGCAGGCGCTCCAGGCGCTCGAACGTATCGTTCTCGACGATCCGCATCTGGTCGTTCAAGTCGGTGCGATAACGCTTGAGCTCGTCCTCGATGATCGACTGGCTGCGCTTGTCGCGCTCGATGCCTTCGCGGGTGAAGACCTGGACATCGATCACCGTGCCGCTGATCCCGGAGGGGACGCGGAGGGAGGTGTCCTTAACGTCGGAAGCCTTCTCGCCGAAGATCGCGCGCAGCAGCTTCTCCTCGGGGGTCAACTGCGTCTCGCCCTTCGGCGTGACCTTGCCCACGAGCACGTCGCCGGCCTCGACTTCGGCGCCGATGTACACGATGCCGGACTCGTCCAGCCGCACGAGCTGCGCCTCGGAGAGATTCGAGATGTCGCGCGTGATCTCTTCCGGTCCCAGTTTGGTATCCCGGGCGACCACGGTCAGCTCTTCGATGTGGATGGACGTAAAGCGATCGTCCGCCACCACGCGCTCGGAAATGAGGATCGAGTCCTCGAAGTTGTAGCCGTTCCACGGCATGAACGCGACCAGCATGTTCTGGCCGAGCGCGAGCTCGCCCAAATCCGTCGACGCGCCATCGGCGATCACATCGCCCTTGGCGATGATCTCGCCGGGCTTCACCACGGCCCGCTGGTTGATGTTGGTGTTCTGGTTGGAGCGCGTGTACTTGGTCAGCTTGTAGATGTCGACGCCGACGTCCCCCGGCACCGTCTCGTCGTCGTTGACGCGCACGACGATGCGGTTGGCGTCCACGTAGTCCACGACGCCGCCCCGCAGCGCGACCACGCAGGTGCCCGAGTCGACCGCCGAGGTGCGCTCGACGCCCGTGCCCACCAGCGGCTTCTCCGGCCGCAGGCACGGCACCGCCTGGCGCTGCATGTTGGAGCCCATCAGCGCGCGGTTGGCGTCGTCGTGCTCGAGGAACGGGATCAGCGAGGCCGCGACCGAGACGATCTGCGACGGCGCCACGTCCATGTACTGCACGTCCTCGGGCGCCTTCAGCTCGAATTCGTTCTTGATCCGGCACGACACCAGCGTGTCGGTGAGCTTGCCGTGCTTGTCGATCGCCGCGTTGGCCTGCGCGATCACGTAGTGGCCTTCCTCGATCGCCGACAGGAATTCGATCTGGTCGGTGACCTTGCTGTCCTTCACCTTGCGGTACGGCGTCTCGAGGAAGCCGTATTTGTTGGTGCGCGCGTAGAGCGCGAGCGAATTGATCAGGCCGATGTTCGGACCTTCCGGCGTTTCGATCGGGCACACGCGGCCGTAATGCGTCGGATGCACGTCGCGCACTTCGAACCCCGCCCTTTCTCTCGTCAATCCGCCCGGTCCAAGGGCGGAGACGCGGCGCTTGTGGGTGATCTC
>DASQGW010000136.1:0-12938 GCA_035632415.1 Burkholderiales bacterium
GCGCCACGGCGCCGGAGGCGCCGGGCGCCGTGCCATGCTCCCCGCCCCCCAAGGTTATACGGGGGACAAGTTCCCTCGGGAACAGTCCGAGGACCAAAGTCGATTACCTGACGATTTCCTGCGACGAGGATGGAATCGCCATCAGCGATTGCCTCGCAGAGGTTTTCGCCGGGGCTCCGGTTCCCCCCGAGTACGAGCTGGGGCCGGGAAAGCGCCACTTCGAAAAATGCCGCAACGTGCTTATTGGCGGCGTACCGGTCGGCTTCGTGTTGACCGGCGGAGAAACGCAACGCGGTAGGGCGTGCGTTGATATACCGGGGGGCGGCTGTGGGTTCGTCCAGGATTGGGAACGTGCGGAGGATGCGTTCCTAGCGCTGCCTGGGCGGTCCTGGCGGCGGGGGGATATCGCGGCGGACTTCTTCCGGGGCGAGTTGACGCACGAGCGCGTGAAGCAAGCGCACGCGGATGGGAAGTTCGGGCGTGGTGGGCGTGAGCCGACACTGACCGAGATCATCTCTACCGACACGGACAAGGCAAGGACGATCTATATCGGCCAGCGCGGTGGGGATGCGTTGGGGCGGTTCTACGAGAAGGGAAAGAAAGAGTTTGTGGGCGCAGCGTTCGCGGCGCTCAGGCGACTGCTCGATTCGCCGGAAGGTTTGACGGTCACGGATAGCGCCTTGAATGGCGGTGAGGCGTTCGACCTGGCGAACTGGTATCGCGCCGAGTTGGAGCTGCGCTCCAAGAATCGGCCCATTCCCGACGATTGGATTACGCGCCGGGATGAATACTTCGCCGGTGCCTATCCCTTCCTTGCCGAGCTATTGCCGGAGGCGGAAGCACGCATCCTCGTCAGGCCTCGGGATCGCGGAATACTGGCCATAGAAACCGCTTTGGAGTGCGTGAAGCGGCAGTGGGGCAACACGCTCTTTACTGGCCTTGCGTACTGCCAGGGCGATTACGTGGGGCTCTGCATGCGGATTATCGGCACGCGTCATTCTCAGCGCCTCATTGAAGCGGGTGCGCTCCTCGCCATCGGTGAAGGATCGGTATGAGCGAATCGTTGATGGTCTACACCGGGGCGCGCGTGCGTTGTCGGATCGCTCCGGGCGACGAGGGACCGAGCGTAGGGTGGCTCGGCACAGTTTTCGCCGTTGACCGCGAGGAAGGCCTCTTCGTCGTCACCATCGCTTGGGATGCGGTGCGCGGTAATCGTGCTGAACGGCGTGCAGGTCTCACGCCGCTGCATTTCTGGGGATTTCAGGACGAAACCCTTGCGGCAAATTACCTACAGGTCATCACCGTAGGCGCAAGTGGAAACGCTTGATCTTCGGGGCGCTGCTGCATTCCTCAAGATGCATCCCGAGGAGGTGCGGCGCCGTGCGCGCTTGGGTCAGCTCCCGGGTGCGAAAGCGGGCAAGCGGTGGGTATTCATCGTGGAGGACCTTGCTGCTTATCTACGCTCGCTCTATTCTCCAATGCGGCAAGCGTTGCGAGTGACGCTGAGAAAGGAGGTTGAAGATTGTCACTCTACAAACGCGGTGGCACGTGGTGGATTCGATTCACCACTCCGAGCGGCGAGCGAGTTAGATGCTCTGCTCGGACTTCCGACAAGGCCGAAGCTCAAGAGCTGCACGACAGCCTAAGAGCCGAGGCGTG
Source organism: Burkholderiales bacterium (assembly GCA_035632415.1). GTDB lineage: Bacteria > Pseudomonadota > Gammaproteobacteria > Burkholderiales > SG8-39 > SCGC-AG-212-J23. Next base: position 1,660 of record DASQGW010000136.1, read on the forward strand.
GCGGGTCCATAAGCTCGGTGAGAAGCCACGTAGGACCTGGGATGAAGCGGCGTTGAAATGGCTGCAAGAGACTGAGAAAGCGACGGTCAACGAGGACAAAGCGAAGTTGCGATGGCTACAGTCATTCCTTCGCACGAAGTATCTGGACTCGATTGACCGGGAGCTAATCGGGGACCTTGCCCGCATCAAGGCCGAACAGTCCAGCCCATCGACCGCCAATCGCTACCTCGCCCTAATTCGGGCGATTCTGCGGAAGGCGGCGTTTGAGTGGGAGTGGATTGACCGGGTGCCTAAGGTGAAGCTGTATCGGGAAGCGAAGCGGCGCATCAGGTGGGCAACGCCGGAGCAAGTAAAAACGCTCTTACGTGAGCTTCCGCCGCATCAGGTCGATATCGTGCTGTTTGCGCTATCGACCGGCTTGCGTCAGTCGAATGTGCTCAAGCTGGAGTGGTCGCAGGTCGATCTTGAGCGGCACGTTGCATGGATTCACGCCGACCAGGCAAAAGGCCGTAGACCGATCCACATTGCGCTCAATTCGACGGCGATGGCGGTGCTGGTGCGCCAAGTCGGTAAGCATCCCGAGCGGGTGTTCACCTTCAACGGCAAACCTATTGCGTGGGCTAACACGCTTGCATGGCGTAAGGCGCTCAAGCGTGCCGGCATTGAAGATTTCCGCTGGCACGATCTGCGGCATACGTGGGCGAGCTGGTTAGTGCAGCATGGGACGCCGCTGTACGTGGTGCAGGAGATGGGTGCTTGGGAATCCGAAGGGATGGTGCGCAAGTATGGGCACCTTGCTCCGGCGCAGTTCTCGGAGCATGCCGAAGTGATCGCCGGAATACTCGGGGACACAAATTCGGCACAAGCTGCCAAAGAAAAAGGCTCCAGCGAAAGCTAAAGCCTTGAGTAGTTGGTAGGTCGTGGCGGATTCGAACCGCCGACCAACGGATTAAAAGTCCGCTGCTCTACCAGCTGAGCTAACGACCCGTATTTGAAGCGAGAAGGGGCGGGATTTTATCAGCCCGCGCGCCAGTATTGGTATTTCATGGTGAGCGCGGACCCGATCACGATGAAGACGAAGGTGATGATCGACCCAACTGCAAGGGTCGAGAAGCCGGTGATGCCCTGGCCGATGGTGCAGCCGAGCGCGCAGATGCCGCCGAAGCCCATCAGCAGGCCGCCGACGACGTGGTTCGCCGTGTCTTCGGCGTCGCGGAACCCTTCCCAGCGGAACGTTTTGGTCGCAAGCGCATAGGCCGCGGAGCCGGCGATCACGCCCAGGCCCGAGGCGATGCCGTAGGTGATCGTCTTCGACTTGTCGGTCCATAGCATGAGGTACTCGAGCGTGTAGGCCATCGGCGACACGAAGGAGAATGACTCCATGCGGCCGCTGTTGGTGGCGACGAAGGCCTCCTGGAGGGTGTTTGGATCCTCGGCGACATGGCCGATATGGCCGCTCACGAACCAGCCGCCGACCACGACGAGCCCGGTGACGACACCGCCGAGCGTGTAGTCGAACGTGGAGCGGAATTGGCGGCTCGAATACACGAACGCCAATAGGCCGCCCGCCATCGCCACAGCAAGGAGGGTTCGGCTAACGCCGAGCAGCGCGGGCAAGTCCTGCCCAGCGGGCAACGTGATCGCGGCCTTCTCCAGCACGCCGACGCGAAACGCGCCCAGCAGGCCGCGCAGCGTCATGTAGGCGGAGAGGCCGAGGAAGACATAGACAATGAGCGACTTGAGGTTGCCCGCCCCGACGCGGATCAGCGTCTTCGAGCCGCAGCCCGAGCCGAGCGTCATGCCGACGCCGAAGAGAAAGCCGCCGACGATGTAGGAGAGCCAGGTGAAGTTGGGCCCTGGATAAATCGACTTGGAGAGGTCGACGAGGCCCGCCGTGTGCAGCGCGGTGGCGCCGAGGATTGCGACGGCAATGGCGAGGAGCCACATCCGCATGCGCGAGAGGTCGCCCATGTTCACCCAGTCGGACACCGCGCCCATCGTGCAGAAGTTGGTCTTGTTGCCGACCGCGCCGAAGATGAAGGCGAGCAGGAAGGCGCCTCCGGTCACGTAGGGGACCAGGGCGGCTGGACTTACCTCAGGCAACCTCGGGTCAACCCTTGGACTTGGAGAAGGCGGCGATGCGCTGCTTCGCGCTCGCGGCAGCGCTTGATTTCGGGTACTTGGCGACGAGCTCTTCGAGCGTCTTCTGCGCGGCCTTGCGCTCGCCCATGGTTTCCTGCGCGCTCGCGATGGAAAGCATCGCGTCGGGCGCCTTGTCGCTGTCAGGGTACGTGACGAGCAGCTTCCGCTGCGCGGCGATGGCCTGCTTGTAATCGCGCTGGCCGGAGTACGCCATGCCTACCCAGTACTGCGCGTTCGGCGCGAGCTTGCTCGACGGATAGGTGACGAGAAAGCCCTGCATGGCGGAGACCGCCATCGGGTAGTTCTGCAGCTTGAATTGATCGAGCGCCGCCTGGTAGGCGCGCATCTCGGCGGGCGACGCTTCGGCGTCGGCGGCGCCGGCCGCCGGGCCGGGCGCGCTGCCCTCGCGCGCCTGCTCGAGCTTGCGCAGGCGCGTGTCGATGTCGAGATAGAGGTCTTTCTGGCGACGGTCGGCGATGTCGGCCTGGTTGCCGAGCACCTCGAGCTGGCCGCGCATCTTCGCCATTTCGTTCGACAGGTTCTCGACCTGCGTGGCGATCTGCATCAGCGCGCTGCGGTCGGAGGCGCCGGCGAGCGCGGCATCGAGCTTCTTCAGCTGCTCGGCGACCTGGCGCTGGTTCTCGGTGACTTCCTGGCGCAGCACATCGATGCGCCGGCGCGCCTCGTTGTCGTCGAACAAGCCCTGCGCCGCCGCCGAGGTCGTGAATACGGTGGCGACGGCGCAGCCAAGGAGGAAAGCAGCCCTACTGAGCATCAATACTCGCCGCCGTACAGCATGTCATCGCGGCGGTTTTTCTGCCAGCAGCCTTCGTTGTGCTCCGTGCAGGTGGGCTTTTCTTCGCCGAGGCTCACGGACTCGATCTGGCTTTCACGCGCGCCGAGGAGCGTCAGCATCTTCTTCACCGCGTCGGAGCGGCGCTGGCCGAGCCCGACGTTGTACTCGCGGCTGCCGCGCTCGTCGGCGTTGCCCTGGATCAGCATCTTGGCGCTCGAGTTCTCGCGCAGGAACTTCGCGTGCGCCTCGATGAGCGGCTTGAACTCGTCCTTGATGTCGAACTTGTCGAAGTCGAAGTAGACCGAGCGCTTCGACAGGATGTTGTTCGGGTCCTTGAGCGCCGCAAAGCCGCCGAGCGAGCGCTGGGTGGTGTCGACCGTGGTCACGGGCTTCGACTCCACCGCCTGCGGCTTGGGCGCGGGCTTCGCCGCCTCGACCGGCGCGGTCGCCGCCGGCTTGGCGGCTTCCTCGGTGGCACAGCCGATGAGCAACGTCGATACGATTACCGGGTAGAAAAACGCACGCATGTGTTCCCTCCTTGTCATTCGATGAACGGTCCCCAGGCCGGCTCACGTACGTCGCCTGCGGCGGTGCTGAGGCGCTGCTTGACCCTGCCGTCGGCCGACACGGCCGACAGCACGCCGCGCTCGTTGATCACCGTGGCGAGCAGGATCATGCGGCCATTCGGCGAGAAGCTGGGTGATTCGTCGCGGTCACTGTCGGTAAGGATCTGCACCTGACGGTTCGAGAGATCGAGCAGCGCGACCCGAAACTGGCCGTCTGCAGTACGCGTAATGAACGCGATCGTCTTCCCGTCCGGGCTTATTCTCGGCGTCACATTATAGCTGCCCTCGAAGGTGATGCGCTGCGGCTCGCCGCCCGAGGCCGGCATGCGGTAGATCTGCGGGGTGCCGCCGCGATCGGAGGTGAAATAGATCCACTGCCCATCGGGCGAGAAGCGGGGCTCCGTATCGATGGCGCTCGACGTGGCCAGGCGCCTCAGGCCCCCGCCGTCGGCGTTGATCATGAACATCTGCGAGCCGCCCTCGCGCGAGAGCACCACCGCCAGCCGGCTGCCGTCGGGCGTCCAGGCGGGGGCGGAATTCGAGCCCTTGAAGTTCGCGATGACGCGCCGCTTGCCGTCCACCAGCGAGTGCACATAGACGACCGGCTTCTTGTTTTCGAACGACACATAGGCGAGCCGCTTCCCGTCGGGCGACCAAGCCGGCGAGATGATCGGCTCGAACGAGGCGAGGGCGGTCTCGGCGCCGGCGCCGTCATAATCGGAGATCTGCAGCTCATAGCGGTTGCCGCGCTTCAGCACATAGGCGATGCGCGTCGAGAACACGCCCTTCTCACCGGTCAGCTTCTCGTAGACGAAGTCCGAGATGCGATGCGCCGTGGCGCGCAACTGTCCCTTTGCGAGCGTGTACGCCACGCCGCCGAGCGGCTGCTGCTTCACCACGTCGTAGAGCCGGAAACGCACCTCGAAGCGCCCGTCCGGGCGCGGCTGCACCGAGCCGACCAGCAGCGCATCGGCGAGGCGCGAGCGCCACTCGGCGTAGTTGATGCTCGTGGCCTCGGTCGGCTCGGGGACAATCGGCGGCAGCTCGAGGCCGCGGAAGAGCCCGCTGCGCTCGAGGTCCGCGCGCACGATGCTCGAGATGCCGGGCGGCAACGCGTTTTCCCCGGCGAAAGGCACGAGCGCGACCGGGATGCGCTGCGCCCCGGCGCCGGTGATCTCGATCGACAGCTGAGCCTGGGCGGCGCACGCCCAGAAGAGCAAGACGGCGAAAAGGCGGATCATCGGTCCTGGGGGCGGAATTTTAGTTGCAACTGCCGCTGGAACAGGCTCCGGTCATCGGGCTGGGGCAGCGGCGACGACTTCATGATCGCACGCTCCACCGCATCGTCGTAACCGGGATGGCCGCTCGACTTCGTCTTGCGGACCGTCAGCACCTCTCCGGTCGGCAAGAGAGTGACGTCGAAAATCGCCTCCGGGTTCCCCGGGATGTCCTGCGGCAGGAAGATGTTGCCGCGGATCTTGGCGCGGATCTTGTCGGTCCATCGCGCGAGCTCCCGCGCGCGGATGTCGGCCGATGCGCGTGCGGCCTGCTCGCGGATCAGCCGGTCCTGAAGCTGCCTTTCTTCAAGCGCCGCCTGCTCGCGCATCTGCCTCTGCATCTGCTTCTCGAATGCAAGGTTGCGCTTGGGCACGGGCTTCGCGGCCGGCTTCGGCTTGGGCTTCGGTTTCTCGGGCAGCGCGATCTCGGGCGGCTTCTTCACTTCAGGTTCCGGCTCGGGCGGCGGCCTCACCTCGGGTTTCAATACGGGGGGCTGCGGCTTCGGCTCCTCCACGACCTGCGGCGGTGGAGCGGGCGCGTCCCATAGCTCGACGTTCACGACCGCCGGCGCGCTGCTCTGGAAGCGCACGCCAAGAAACATGACGGTGACCAATAGGAGATGGACCGCCGCGGAGAGGACGAACGAGCGGCCGAGCGCGGGATGCCCGCGGCTGCCGTACGGCGTACCGATGCCGGGAGAGCCGCCGGCGGGCAGCACTGCCGCCGTCACTGCGCGAGCTTCACCTGCAGGCCGACGCGGCTCACGCCCTGCTTGCGCAGCTCGTCCATCACCTGCAGCACCGATTCATAGCGCGCGTCCTTGTCGCCGCCGACGAGCACGGCCAGCTCGGCGTTCTTGCCGCGGACTTCCTTGATCGCCTGCGCGAGCTCGCTGCGCGAGACTGTGCGCTCGCTCACGATCGCGCCCGCCGGATCGCGGGCGCGCACCACGAGGCCGCGGTCAGCCTTGACGAACACCTCCAGCGGCACGATCCGCGGCTGGCTCGCCTTGTCCACCGTCGGCAGGTCGATCACCGCAGGGGTGACGAGCGGCGCGGTCACCATGAAGATCACGAGCAGCACGAGCATCACGTCGACGTACGGCACGATGTTGATCTCGTGCATCGGACCGCGCTTGCGCAGCGTCGCCACTGCTTACCTCGCAGCCTGACGATGCAGGATGTTCGAGAACTCTTCCATGAAACTCTCGAAGCGGTTGGCGAGCCGCTCGACGTCGTGCGAGTAGCGGTTGTACGCGACGACGGCCGGGATCGCCGCAAAGAGGCCGATCGCCGTGGCGACGAGCGCCTCGGCGATGCCCGGGGCGACTTGCGCGAGCGTCGCCTGCTGGACGTTCGCAAGGCTGCGGAACGCATGCATGATGCCCCACACCGTGCCGAAGAGGCCGACGTACGGGCTGACCGAACCGGTGGAGGCGAGGAACGCGAGATGGCGCTCGAGGTAATCCATCTCGCGCTGGAACGTCGCGCGCATGGCGCGCCGGGCGCCGTCGACCATGGTGTTCACGTCGGTGCCGGCCTGGCTGCGCAGCTTCGCGAACTCGCGGTAGCCCGCCTCGAACACGCGCTCGAGCGAGCCGATGGTGTGGCGGTTGTTCACCGCGCCCTGGTAGAGCGCGTTCAGGTCCTTGCCGCCCCAGAACTCGCGCTCGAAGTCGAGCGTCTGCGTGACGGCGCGGCGCAGCACGAACCACTTCTGGAAGATGAACATCCACGACATGAAGGAGACCGCGATCAGGATCGCCAACACGACCTTGACGACGATGCTCGCGTGGAGGATCAGCTGCCAGATGTCGAGGTCCTGCGTGAACGTCGGCATTTAATTGAGGGCCTGTTCGAGTTCGATCGGCATGCGGGCCGGCTTCATGCGGCCTCGGTCCACTATCGCGAGCGTGACTTCTGCTTCGACCAGGAGCTCGCCCGAGCGTTCCACGCACTGGCGGAAGACCACGCTAGCGCGGCCGATTTTAACCACTTCCGCGCTGACCGATAGCAGGTCGTTGAGGCGTGCGCCGCGGTGATACTTCGCGCTGAGCTCGGCCACCATGAACTGCACGCCGCGCTCATCGGCCATCCGCGCGAGGTCGACGCCCGCTTCGTTCAGGAGCTCGGTCCGCGCGCGCTCCATGAAGGCGAGGTACTGCGCATGGAAGACGACACCGCCCGCATCGGTGTCCTGATAGTAGACGCGGACGGGTACGCTCAGTTGTCGGATAGGAGGTCCCGGGACGCCGCAGGTGCGGTGATACCGAAATGCCGGTAGGCCGTGAGCGTCGCCATGCGTCCGCGCGGTGTGCGCTGAAGGAATCCCTGCTGGATGAGGTAGGGCTCGAGCACGTCCTCGATCGTCTCGGCATCCTCGCCGATGGCGTGCGCGAGGTTCTCCAGGCCGACCGGCCCGCCGGAGAATTTCTCGATCACCGCCATGAGGAGCTTGCGGTCCATGACGTCGAGCCCGAGCGCGTCGACATCGAGCATCTTGAGCGCCGCGTCGGCGATCGCCTTGGTCACGCGCCCGTCGGCCTTCACCTCGGCGTAGTCGCGTACGCGGCGCAGGAGCCGGTTCGCGACACGTGGCGTGCCGCGCGAGCGGCAGGCGATCTCGCGCGCGCCTTCGTCCTCGAGCTGCACTTTGAGAAGGCCCGCCGAGCGGCGCACGATCGTGGTGAGCTCCGCCTGGCTATAGAACTCGAGCCGCGCGACGATGCCGAAGCGCTCGCGCAGCGGGTTGGTGAGCATGCCTGCGCGCGTGGTCGCCCCGGCAAGCGTGAAGGGCGGTAGGTCGAGCTTGATCGAGCGCGCGGCGGGCCCCTCGCCGATCATGATGTCGAGCTGGAAATCCTCGAGCGCGGGATAGAGGATCTCCTCGACCACCGGCGAGAGACGATGGATCTCGTCGATGAAGAGCACGTCGCGCGGCTCGAGGTTGGTGAGCAGCGCCGCGAGGTCGCCGGCGCGCTCGAGCACCGGGCCCGAGGTCTGGCGCAGGTTCACGCCCATCTCGCGGGCGATGATGTGCGCGAGGGTCGTCTTGCCGAGGCCGGGCGGCCCGAAGAGCAGCACATGGTCGAGCGCTTCGCCGCGCTGGCGCGCGGCCTGGATGAAGATCTCGAGCTGGCCGCGCGCTTTTTCCTGGCCGACGTACTCGGCGAGGGTGGCCGGCCGCAGCGACCGCTCGAACTGTTCCTCCTGCGGGGAACCCGGCTTGGCCGAGATCAAGCGGTCTGTTTCGACGGTCATTCTTACCCTGCATTATGCAGGGATGCGCCGTCGCAGGCGCCAAGCCGCGCGCGACTACCGAATTACAGGACTCGGACTACGAAGATTTCGCTTCGCCGGGCTGCTGGTTGGTCGGTATTGTCGGCTGTTGTTTTGGATCCTGAACTTTTGTCGGATCCTGTATCGGCTTCACATCAAATCCGCACTGCTTCTCTGAAGCCATGATCACCAAAGTGTTGTACCGGCGCCGAAGAGCCTCGAGCTCCACCTGATCGGCCTTGCTGAGATCCATGAAAAACCAAGGCACGATCAAGAAGACGCCCGCTACGCCCAGAGCGACGTTCTGGCCGGTCTTATCGGCCTCGGGAATCTTCGTCATGATGTCGGCTTCTGTATTCGCCAACTCGGCCTTGATCCCATTGCACGATCTTTTGTCATCGCCGTACTGGTAACTCGGGACAGGATTTGGCGTTCTACCGGCACACGCAAAAGTACCCAAGCACACCATTAGGACGACTGCTGATTTGTTCATCTCCCCTCCCTCCTGTCGGCTCCAACGTAACGCTGACCACTCAGCCCGGTCAAATCCCGGATTTCGGGTAGCGCCGCCCCTTTTCCGGCTGGGTAGTCTCAAACGAGGGATCTTGGAGTTGTACTTCCTTCAAAGGCGTCGTTGTATGTACGCCACTTATGACCTTGACAGTCCTATCTGAGGCTAAAAAAATGCCCGTACCGTTCTCGCGTAAATGGGGACGCAATGCCGGCGCAAAAACGACTTAGTATCTGATTTCACACTGGGAGATGAGATGAAAAAGCTACTGGCAATCGTATCCGTCGCAGCCGTGTTTCCGATGACCGCGATGGCCGACAACGTCGGCAACTGCGGCTGGGGTTCGAAGCTGTTCGAGGGGCAATCTGGCGTAGCGCCCCAAGTACTCGCGATAACGACCAACGGAGCCACGGGGAGCGACACGTTCGGCATTACGAGCGGTACCTCGGGATGCACGCAGGACGGCACGGTGAAGTCGAGTTGGAAGACGGCGCTGTTCATCGACGGCAACAAGGACAAGCTGGCTCGCGACATGTCGGTCGGCAGCGGCGAAGCGCTCGACTCGCTCGCTCACCTGCTCGGTGTCACCGAGCAGGATCGCGCCGCGTTCGACCGCGCCGCGAAGAACAACGTGGGGCGCATCTTCGCAATTGACAAGGCCGAGACGCTGGACATCATGGTGGCTCTGCGCCAAGTGCTGGCGGACGACGCGCAGCTCGCGCGCTACACGACCGCGCTTTAACGGTACGGCAGTCCAAAGAACCCTGCGGCACCCCGCAGGGTTTTTTTTCGTGCGTATCTGGCTCGTCCTATTCCTTGCGCTGGCTGCGCGCTTCGCCACCGCCGCAGAGCCGCGCTACCTTGAGGAACTGGTCGCGCGCGCGCACGAGCTCCGGCTCGCCGAGCGACCGGAATGGCGCAAGCTCCTGCACTACGAGCCTGACCTGATAGGCCCCGGCCTGCACGGGCTGCTCGACAGCCCGTCCTTCTATCACTCGCCGCAGGGCAAAACCAACCCTCGCGCCGAGCTCGACGCGACACTCGCCAGCTTTTTTGCTGACGCACCTGCGGGCAAAGACCGACAACATCCGCAATGCGCGTTCATCGCGCGACGGTCGTGGCTCGACCAAGAGCTCCGCTTCGACCACCGGCGACTGCCTCTGCAGGGGTGCCCGCGCTTCGCCGAATGGCATGTGGCGCTGAATGCGCACCATCTGACGCTGGTCTTCGCTTCGGCGTATATCAACAGCCCGTCGTCGATGTATGGCCACACTCTGCTGCGCATCGATGCGCGCGACCAGGACGAGCGCACGCGGCTTCTTGCCTACGCTGTCAACTCGGCCGCCACCACCGATGAGACAAACGGCATCACCTTCGCCGTCGAGGGGCTGATTGGCGGCTATCCCGGCACGTTTTCCATCCTCCCGTACTACATCAAGGTGCGCGAATACAGCGACATGGAAAACCGCGACCTCTGGGAGTACGAGCTCGCGCTTTCGCCGCAAGAGCTGGAGCGCGTCCTGCAGCACCTCTGGGAGCTCCTTCCGGCCTATTACCAGTACTACTTTTTCGACGAGAACTGTTCGTATCATCTTCTCGGACTCCTCCAAGTAGCACGCCCGGACCTGGAGCTGACGGCGCCGTTCCGCTGGTTTGCATTGCCCTCGGATACGGTGCGCGTCCTGGTGCGACAGCCGGGATTGGTGGCGCGAGCGGTTTACCGCCCTGCGAACTCCACCATCATCACGGAGCGATTGAAGACGATGGCGAAAGACGAGCGCAGCATCGCCAAGGACCTGAGCCGGGAACGGGCTCAACCGGGCGAGGTAGTGCGTCGCCTACAGCCGGAACGCGCTGCGGCAGTGCTCGAAACCGCCTACGACTATGTCAACTACCGCCGCGTGATCGGCGAGAACGATGTGCCCGATGCGCCACGACTCGCGCGCGAGTTGCTCATCGCGCGCAGCCAGGTCGATGCCGGCAGCCAAGCGCCGCGCCTCGATCCGGGACCGCGTCCTGACCAAGGGCACGGCACCTCGCGCATCTCCTTGAGTGCCGGGCGGCGCGATGGCCAGGGCTTTCAAGAGCTCGAGTTGCACCCGACCTACCACGAGGTAATGGACGCCGACGCGGGCTACGTCCGCGGCGCGCAGATCGAGTTCTTCAACGCAGCCGTGCGCCATTACCAGAACGGCCCGACGCGGATTGAGCGCTTCTTGCCGGCGGACGTCCTTTCTCTTGCACCGCGCGACGATTTCTTCCAGCCGCGCTCCTGGCGCGCCTCGGTGGGCTGGCGCCGTTCATTTGTGCGCAATGGCTCCGAGCCGCTCGTGCCGGGGGCCGAGGGCGGCATGGGTGCAGCCTGGTCAAGCAGTGGTGAGCGCATGCTGATGTATGCGCTCGCCGAAGGGGCGGTCCGTGCGCATCACGATCTCGAGGGCGGTTACGCGATGGGTGGTGGCGCCCGCATCGGCACTATGGTCGATCCGGCGCCGCGCTGGCGGGTGCATGCGTACGCGAGCGGCATCAATTACTTCCTCGGCGAGAGCGACCAGCCGCGCCGCCTCGGCCTCGAGCAGCGCTTTACGCTCGGGCGCGACAGCGCGCTGCGCTTCGACCTTGAGCGGCGCCGCGAAGCGGACCGCAGGTTCAGTAGCGCGACGCTCTCCCTGCAGCTCTACTTCTGACCGTGCGAAGCGTCGTCGCCC
>DASQGW010000137.1:0-2595 GCA_035632415.1 Burkholderiales bacterium
TCTGCCCGTGCGCTCGGTCGGCGTCATGGGCGACGGCCGCACCTATGAAAACGTGGTCGCTTTGCGCGCCGTGCAGACCACGGACTTCATGACCGCCGACTGGGCGCCGCTGCCGCACGAGCTCCTCGCCAAGGTTTCCAATCGCATCATCAACGAGGTGCGCGGCATCAACCGCGTGACCTACGACATCTCCTCCAAGCCGCCTTCCACCATCGAGTGGGAATGACGCGAGAGGAGCTGATGCGTCGCGCGCTGGAGCTCGCGCGCAGTGCCGAGAAGGAAGGCGAAGTCCCGATCGGCGCGCTGGTCGTGCTGGAAGGCGAAGTCATCGGCGAAGGCTGGAACCGGCCGATCGCGGCCACGGACCCCACCGCGCATGCCGAGATCCAGGCGATGCGCGCCGCGGCGAAGAAGACCGGCAACTACCGCCTGACGGGCGCCGAGCTCTACGTCACGCTCGAGCCTTGCGACATGTGCGTCGGTGCCATGTTCCATGCGCGCATCGCCCGGGCGGTGTTCGGAGCGAAGGATCCGAAGAAGCTGGTATTGAAGAATCAGGTTTCCATCGAAGGCGGCGTCCTCGCCGAGGAGTGCGGCGCGGTCCTCAGCCGCTTCTTCGCAGGCAAGCGATGAAGATCCGCATTGACGCCGCAAAGCAGGAGCTCACGCTCCTCGATGGGGAGCGCGTGCTCAAGCGCTTCTCGGTCTCCACGGCGAAGAACGGCTTCGGCGAGAAGAACGGCAGCTTCTGCACCCCGCGCGGCAGGCACATCGTGCGAGCGAAGATCGGAGCCGGGCAGCCGCTCAACACCGTATTCGTTCGCCGGCGGCCCACCGGCGAGCTGTGGTCGCCGGAGCTCCACGCGCGCTATCCCGGGCGCGACTGGATCCTGACCCGCATCCTGTGGCTCTCGGGATGCGAGCCCGGCAGGAACCGCCTGGGCGACGTCGACACGATGCGGCGCTACATCTATATCCACGGCTCGCACGACCTCGCGGAGATGGGCAAGCCCGGATCGATCGGCTGCGTGCGGATGCGGAGCGCGGATATCGTCGAGCTCTTCGAGCTCGTGCCGCCTTACACCCCGGTCGAGATCAGCTAGCGAGCAGCTTCCGGATCCCCTCGCGATCCGGGTTCAGCACGACGCCTTTCTCGCTGATGATGCCGGTGACGAGCTCGGCGGGGGTGACGTCGAACGCCGGGTTACGCACGTTCACGCCCTTGGGCGCCCAGCGAAGCTTCCGATAACCGGTCACTTCGTCGGCCGAGCGCTCCTCGATCGGAATATGGGAGCCGTCCGGGATCTTGGGATCGAAGGTCGAGACCGGCGCGGCCACGTAGAACGGGATGCCGTGGCGCTTGGCCATCACCGCGAGCGCGTAGGTCCCGATCTTGTTGGCCACGTCGCCATTGGCGGCATTGCGGTCGGCGCCGACGATCACCACGTCCACCTCGCCGCGGCTCATCATGTGGCCGGCCATGTTGTCGGTGATGAGGGTGCAGGGGATTTTCTCCTGGACCATCTCCCACGCCGTAAGGCGCGCGCCCTGCAGGTAGGGGCGCGTCTCGTTGGCGATGACGGAGATATGCTTTCCCTTCGCCGAGCGGATCACGCCCAGCGCGGTACCGTAGCCGGCGGTGGCGAGCGCTCCGGCATTGCAGTGGGTCATGACGCGCGCGCGCTCCTTGATGAACTGGGCGCCGAGCTCCCCGATCGCACGGTTCGCCGCCAGGTCTTCCCGGTAGATCGCCTCGGCCTCCGCTTTCAGGTCCCTGGCGCGCTTCATGCGATCCAGTGCCCAGAAAAGGTTTACCGCCGTAGGCCGGCTCTTGGCGAGCACGTCATAGGCTTTCGGCTTGCCTTTGCCGAGTACCACGCCGAACGCCGCTGCGCAGCCGATTGCCGGCGCGCCGCGCACCACCATGTCGCGGATCGCTTTCGCGACCTGCTCGGCCGTGCGGCAGGTCACATAGATTTCCTTGTCCGGAAGTAAGCGTTGATCCAGAAGGTCAAGTCTGTCACCACGCCATCGAATAGGCTCCACGGCAGACCCCCTGACAAGGGGGTCGCGAGCCGCCGGCGAGCGGGGGGTTTTCGCTCTTCGAGAAACCCCCCGGCGCTTCGCGCCACCCCCCTTGTCAGGGGGGCGAAGCCGTCTGTTCATACGACGCGCTCGTTTCCGCCGTCGACCGGCACCTGCGCCGCCGTGGTCTTGGCGAACAAAGGCCCGCACATCTCCGCGGCGAGCTCGGCCACATCGCGCGAGGACACTTCGGTCTTGAGGAGGTTCTTCTTCTTGTACTGCTCCACGGTCATGTTGTAGGCCTTGGCGCGCGCAGCGAGGACTTCGCCGGTCCATAGGGCGGTGTCGTAGACCGCGTCCGGATGCAGCGAATTGATACGGATGCCGTCCTTCGACCACTCCAGGGCGGCGACTCGCACGAGTTGGTTGAGGGCGGCCTTGGAGGCGGAATAGGCTGCGGCGCCTGGCCCGGGGGCGGGGACGTTCTTGGAGCCAATGACGGCGATCCGCCCGGCGCGCGGGGCGAGCTTGAGGAGCGGGTAGCACGCCTGCATGACGAGGAGATTCGCT
>DASQGW010000138.1:0-11598 GCA_035632415.1 Burkholderiales bacterium
TGCATCGTGGCGAGGTTGTCCCAGATGACGAGGTCGCCGACGCGCCAGCTATGGCGATAGACGAAGCGCGCCTGCGTCGCGTGCTCGATCAGATCGCGCAGGAGGAGCCGCCCCTCGGGCACCGGCCAGCCGATGATCTTCGAGGCGTGCGAGGCGAGATAGAGCGAGCGCCGGCCGGTGCGCGGGTTCGTCCGCACGAGCGGATGCTCGGCGCCTTTCAGCCGCTCCTGCTCGGCGGCCGACCACTCGAAGCCGAGCGTCTCGCGCGAATAGGCGATGGAGTGGTGGGCGCGCAGCTTGTCGATGCGCGCCTTGGTCCCGGCGTCGAGCTCGTCGTACGCCGCGCGCATGTCGGCGAATTCCGTATCCGCCGCAACCGGCGGCACGACGCGCGCATGCAGCATCGAATAGCGCCCCGGCGGATCCTGGAACGACGCATCGGTATGCCATAGCCGGTTGCCGAGGCCGTAGGCGCGCCGGCGATCGTCCGCGCGCAGCAGTCCACCGCTTTCGTCCAGGTTGGAAATATCGGTGAGCGCCTCGTCGCCCAGGCGATTTTTGCCGAGGACCGAAGAGCCGGTCTTCGAGTGCAGCTTCCCGTCGAAGCGCTGCGCGAACGCGAGCTGCTCCGCGTCGCTCAACGGCTGCTCGCGGAAGACGAGCACCGCGTAGCGGTCCATGCCGGCGCGGATCGCCTCCAGAGTCGCGCGGTCGTCTACCCGCGCGAGGTCGATCGCGCCGGCCTCGGCGGCGAAGAGCGGATGCAGCGGCCGCAGCTCGAGCGCCATCGGCCCATGATAATTCAGCGGCTGGCGAAGGGAATCGCGCCGCCGGCGACGTTCACCAGCATCATCCAGACCTTGGACAGCTCGCAGTCCGGATATTTCATCACCGCGCATTCCGCGAGCCAGTCCGCCGCCAGCTCGGCGTCGGCCGCGAGGAACACGGCCCGGTGCTCGCCCAGGTGCACCTCGATCAACCCGTCCGCAATCCGCGCGCTGGCCTCCAGGCCGCCGTGCCGGAGCATCCCGAGTGTCGTGGACAGGTCGCGCCGCATATCATGGTCCCCGCAAGATAAGGACCACCACGGTTTGAAACACGTTCCCTGCCGTCGGTGAAACGTTGTCACGCTGTGACGCAGTGCACGCGTTCGGGGCGGGCGCAGAAGCGGGTCCTGAGGCGTCCGAGGGGCCGCGGGTGCGCGTCTATCGTGGTACCTCGTTCCGCGGCGAAAGGCCTGTTCTAGCGTCGAGGGCGCTGGGGCGCCGCGCTTGGGTTCGAAGCCTGCGCCGGCCGCACGATGCCGCGGAATTTCAGGTCGCCCGCGTGCCAGATCACGAACTGGTTGAGCCGGTAGGCGCCCTCCATCCACGGCGTCTCGTCCGGATTCGGCAGCGCGAGGATGACGAGCGGCTCGCAGCACTTCGCGCAGGTGTAGATCGTCTCGCGCTTGATCGTGAGAAAGCACGAGCTCAGCGCCACCTCGCCGCACTTCCCGCACACCGCGACGATTTCACTGTCCGCGAGCGGCGGCGAGCCCTTGGGCAGCGCCAGGGCGAGCACGTCGCACGCGCGGAGGAATGTGGTCTTGGGGGTCGTCATGGCGGACGAAGCCTACCGGCTCGCGTCGCGACATGCTTATCGCTGCATCCAGACTTGGAAGGAACGCCCATTGCAGCGATGCTGCAATGAGCGACACCTTGCAATCATTGACCGGATTCGCCGGATTGCTGGCCTGGCTCGGTGTCCTGTCGCACGCTGCCTGAATTCCGGACGACGTCCTTAATTCTTGCGTCTACTGCGGCGTCGCGCGCCTCGCCGCTTCGGCGCCGAAATCGTCCTAGTCCCTGAAATCCCACCGCCGCCGCTCGAAGTCATACACCATCCGACCGTACGGCGGTAAGGCCGTGTAAGTCAGCGTGTGCGACCCGGGCGACGCGGAATAGTTGAAGCCCTGGCCGTCCGACACGAGGACATATTTCGGCTGCGGTATCGCCGCAATGTATTCGGGGACGATCTTTTCCAGATCCTCCGGGTAGTGCGCATTCCTGCTGCGGAATTCCTCGACGGCGGCGATCAGCTGCTCTGCGCGGCTGTGTGCCAGGTACGCGTTGAAGCGAATGATCCCGAACGCCGCGGCGGCGATGGCCGCCGTGATGAGCGCCTTGCCCAGCCGCAGGCGAAGAAGCGGCGGCGAGCGGTATGCAAAGAGCGCCCTCGGCAGCAGGTAGAACAGCGCGACCGCGAACAGGACCAGGGCAATGGCGCCCTGGCTAAGAACGAACGCGTCGATGACCGCCCAGCTCGTCGCGAGAATCGCCACGAACGCGAGACTGCGCTCGCTGGATGGTTTCGCGCCCGCTTGCGCCTCGCCCCTGCGGATCTTCCAGGAGAAGATGGCGCCGGCGACAAACGAGCCCAGGAAAAGAATCCAAAGCGGCACCGCCCAGCCAGTCGGTAAGAAAATCGCCCCGCAAAAGCTGGCGAAAATGCCTATCGAAGCGGCTGCGCTGCCCCGGCGTAGTCCTTCCAGAGTCACTCGCGCTAGATGTTCGGCTTGCCGGCGGCGCGTTTGTACGCGTCGCTTTCCGGCTTGAAGAAAGCCGTGCGCAGTTTCAGTCCCAGCTGGTCGAAAGCACGCTCGGCCATCACGACATAGACACGCTCGTCGGGAGCCACCCCCTTCAACGCGCCCGCTGGAATCCTGTAGTCGACCCTGAATTGATGGGGCGGCTGCACCTCCACCTTGAAACGCCAATCGCCGCTGTCGCCGGGGAGCGCCATGCGCACCGTGAAATCCGCGACGACGCCGACGAACATCCGGCCGCTTTCTTCGAGCTTGTACATCGACCCCGAAGGCGTGATCGTGTACGCGATGTCCAATACGGGCAGGCGTGCATCGGGCGACGGCACGGCGGCCACCGTGAGGATATCGCTCGGGAAAATGGCCCTGAAGCCGCGATTCATCTCGCCGACGATGCGGCTCTCGCGCGGAGCGGCGCTGTCGCTGGCGAAGTGGGCGGCCGACGGGGCGAATTCGCGCGCCTTCTCGCCGAGGCGCTGCGCGACCCGGGCGTCCGCCGCCTTCAACGCGTCGATGGTCGGCCGCGTAAAGCGCACCTGGAGCGTCGCACCGCCAGCGTCCTTCAGCGCGGACAACAGTCGCTGCATGAACGGCACGAGCGTCGGGTCCTCGCTCGCCGCCTGGGCGCGAAAAGTCTCGAACGCTGCCGCGTAAAGCGAGCCGATTTCTGCAGCCACTTCTGCGTCCAGCCCGGCGCCGGGATAGCGCTGCAGCACCGACCTCAAGGCCGTCACGGACGCCTTCTTCTTGGCATCGCTGAAAGCCACCCGCGGCAGCTCGGCGCGGATCTGGTCCACATTGCGCCAACCGGCGCTCAGGTAGTCGAGATAGGCGCGCTCGGTGCCTCTGCGCAATGCCTCCTCGTAGATCAATTGGTCGCTCGCCACGTTGCGAATCGCGAGCGCAATGAACGCGATGATCAGCGCGGCGCCGATCGCGATCGGCGCACGCCACTTCAGATAGGCCGGCACGTGCCCGGTCGCCATCGGCTCGTCGTTCGCGCTGGCAGAGTCCAGGTTCCACTTGGCCGCCCGCACCTCGAAGAACGGATCGAGACGCATCAATGCGGCGCGATCCGATGCCTGGATCGCTTGCCGCAGCTCGGCCTGCTTCGCCTGCCATTGCGCGATGCCCTGCTCGGCGCGCTCCTTGCCGCTCACCATCAGTTTTTCGCGGGTGCCGTCGTCGAATACGAAATTGACGACGGTCCTTCGATAGATCCCCTGGATGGATTCATGGACCGGCTGGATCGACTTCAGGTTCGCCAGCGAGCGGATCTTGAGCTGCCGGGTCTGCGCGTCCACGAGGTCCATCGGGAAGAGATAGCGTCCCGGCGCATACGGCACCGCGCGGCGCATGGCAACGCGGCGCCACAGCGCAAGCGCGGCATAAAGCGCCGCGGCGAGCCATAAGGCGATGTTGAAGGCCTCGCCCCAGCCTTGCCACGCATCCGGATCGCCGAGCTTGCCAAAGCCCCTGCCGAGGCCACCGAAGCCGGCGAAAGCGAGTAGCGCCAGCACCGCGAGACCGATGCTCAGCGCAACGACGCCCTGCACTTCACGCGCAAGCGGAGCCCCCGCCGCGTTGTCGCCCTTCAGCGCGGCGACGAACCGCTGCCGCACCGATTGCGGCAGCGCGTTGAAATCGATTTCTCGAGCGCTCGTCATTACGTCCCCCCTGTAACCATCGTCGCTGATTCGATCAGCACATGCGGATTGGGCACGTCCCGCGGGAATGGCCCGCCGGCACCGGTCGGCGTCTTGGCAATCTGGTTGACGATGTCCAGGCCGGATACCACCCTGCCGAATACCGCGTAGCCGTTGCCGTCGCCCCGCGCAGCGTTCCAGTTGAGGGAGCTGTTGTTGTTGATGTTGATGAAGAACTGGGCGGTGGCCGAGTCGGGATTCGCCGTGCGCGCCATTGCGATCGTCCCGAGCTCATTCTGCAACCCGCCCATGGCGCTCGCCTGCGCCTCGTTCGCTATCGGGTCGTGCGTTGTCTTCTGCCGGAAGTCGCTGTCGTAGCCGCCGCCCTGGATCATGAAACCGTTGATCACCCTGTGGAAGAGCGTGCCGTTGTAATACCCCTCGCGCACGTACTGCAGGAAGTTGTCGACGGTCTTCGGCGCGACATCGGGATACAGCTCGAGGCGGATGACGCCGAGGCTGGTGCGCAA
Source organism: Burkholderiales bacterium (assembly GCA_035632415.1). Lineage (GTDB taxonomy): Bacteria > Pseudomonadota > Gammaproteobacteria > Burkholderiales > SG8-39 > SCGC-AG-212-J23. The sequence continues at coordinate 4,761 of DASQGW010000138.1, forward strand.
GTCGACCTGAGGGTGATTCGCGGGGCCTGCGCGCGCCGGGAGGGTCGCGAGCGGCGTCCACTGCTCCACCCCCGCCATGACGGCGATGGGGGCGAGCGTGCCGCCCTTCAGGGTGTCGATCGTCATCGGCGCGTACTTGCGATCGCCCTTTTCATCGAACGCGATCAGTCCGGTGGCGCCCGTAAAGCTGAGCTGCGCCAGCTGGCTCTGGTATCTCAAAGGCTCGGCTGAATCCGCCTTCTTGATGGCCTCGATGAGCGCGTTCGTCGCGTCATACGCGAAGGGCGCGTAGAGAATCGGCGCGCGGCTGAACCTCGCCTGGTAAGCATCGACGAATTTCCGCGCCGCGACGCTGATCGGCAGGCCCGGCTGTATGCAGACCATCCCCTCCGCCGCTCCGCCGGAGAGCGTGCTCATCGAATCCACGCAGGCGCCGTCTGCTGCCAGGAACGGGGCCTTGATGCCCAGCTCGCGGGCTTGCCTGATGAGCGGCGCAGCACTGGAGTCCATGCCACCGAAAAAGACTGCATCCGGGTTCTTCGCCTGTATCCGAGCCAGGGCAGGCCGCCAGTCTACGGTGGTGCCGGCGCCTTTCTCGCGAGGGAGCACTTCGATGCTGTGCGACTTCAGCGTGGCTTCCACCCCGTCGGCGACCCCCGCGCCATACGCGGTCGAGTCGTCGATCACCGCGACGAGCTTCGCCCTGCTCGTTCCTCTGAGGTAATTCGCAATCGCCGGCCCCTGCTGGTCGTCCCGGCCTATGACACGAAACTGCACGCCCGATCCCATTTCGGTGAGCATCGGGTTGGTCGCCGAAGGGGAAATCACGGGGACGCCGGCTGCCCGGTAAATCGCGGAGGCGGCAATGGATGCGCCGGAGCTCAGATGACCCACCACGCCCACGACCTTGGCAGCGACCAGCCGCTGTGCCGCCGCGACCGCGCCTTGCCCGGTGCCCTGGTCATCTTCGGCGAACAGCACGAACCTGGCGACTTTGCCGCCGATTCGAATCTGCGCGGCATTCGCCTGCTCGATCGCCAGCCGGGCGCCGTTCTCGTTGTCCTTGCCAAGATGCGCGAGGCCGCCGGTGAGGGGCGCGACGTGCCCGATCCTGACCTCGAGCGAGGGCTCGAGTGCCGTCGCCCCGGGCAATCTGCCGCCGCCTGCCGCGACGAAGCTGGTGAAATCGGCAGCGGAACTTCCGACCACGACGAGGCCAAGGCCGCTCAACTTGTCGCGCACCTTGCCAAGTGCAGCCACGGCGTCGCGGTTGATCGCCTGGACGAGCTGTTCGTCCATTCCCGGCGGGCCGACGAGCGCTTGCCAGTAGCCGGCGGGCACTCGATCGCCACCGCCTCGGACCAATATGGATATCGGCGTCAGCCCGCGCGCGAGGTTCGTGTTCGATTCGTTGCCCGCGACGATGCCGAGTGTCAGTCCGTCGGGCTTCGCGCTCGCGATCATGCTCTTGCCGACTGCCCCGCCCTCGCCCGGGAAATTGGCAACGTAGGCCATGCTTGGCGACGCCTCGGCGAGTCCGCTCAGGAATATCCTCGCTACCTGGTCCGCGCCGCCCCCAATCGCAAACGGAACGATCAACTGCATCGACCGCGACGACACAGGGGCCATGCTGTGTGTCGGCGCTGCGACACTTACCGTGAACGCATGGACCTCGCCGAGCATGGGACCCGAATCCCCCGGCGTCAGAAGCCCAACGACCGTGAAGGCGTAGTTACCAGGGCTCAGTGCAGTCTGCGGCGCGAAGACGAAGGTGCGTGTTTCACGCTTGGGGCCCCGAACAGGCAAGGTGGCTACATCACCGTAGGTAGCGACGAGCTCGAGCGGCACATATTGCTTGGTGGCGTAGCGTCCGTTCTTCGCCGGCTGCAGCCACTCCAGGCGCTCCGGGAGCTTCGCCTGGCTCTTTCGTTCCTCCTCGAGCGTCGGCGCCTTGCCCCAAAGCGTCGTCAATCGAATCGCAAAGAGCGGCTTCGGCTCGTAGGGCACGACCGCGGTCGACTGGAGTCCCGGCAGGTACACCCTGTACGAGTACCTGCTGCCTTCCATGACGGGCTTGATCTTTTCCAGCGGAGTGAGCTTCCCGCTCGCGAGATCCATGCGAAACCAGCCCGGCTCCGTTGGCGTTTCCATATTGGGAGGCAGCGCGATATCGGGCTGCTGAGCACACAACGTGGACGACACGGCCAACAGCGCCGCCAAAATGGACCGTCCCAGCATGCGTTCCTCCCCAGGCTCGCTAGGGCTCTAACCGTAGTTGCAAATGGCATATGCCGCAACGGTTACGGGCGCGTCGTAAGCCACGCGTCAGGATGAGCGCACGGAACGCCCATTGCAGCGATGCTGCAATGGGCGACACCTTGCAATCGTTGACCGGATTCGCCGGATTGCTGGCCTGGCTCGGTGTCGTGCTGGTCATGGTCGGCGTCCCTGAGCTGATGCGCTTCCTCGCCAACCGCGACGGCCTCGGACTCGGCTTCCGGCAGCTCCTCCTGATCGTCGCCGCAAGCGTCGTGCTGCTCGCGCTCGCCGGCGCGGGCGGGCTAGCCCTCATGCACGCCGCCTGAATTCCGGACGACGTCCTTAATTCTTGCGTTTACTGCGGCGCCGCGCGCCTCGTGCGATCGAGCACCGTCATCGCCGTGGCGATGAGCCCGGCGATGTCGTTGGCGCTCGCCGGCACGATCATCGTGTTGGAAGTCTTGGCGAGCTGGCCGAAGGCCTCGACGTACTGCTGCGCGACCTTGAGGTTCGCGGCTTCCATGCCGCCCTTGTCGGCCATCGCCCCGCCCACCGCGCGCACCGCCGCCGCGTTCGCCTCGGCGATCACGCGGATCGCGGTCGCCTCGCCCTCTGCGCGGTTGATCGCGCTCTGCTTCTCGCCCTCGGACTTGAGGATGGCGGCCTGGCGCGAGCCGTCGGCGATGTTGATCTCCTGCTGGCGCTCGCCCTCCGATTTCGCGATCAGCGCGCGCTTCTCGCGCTCCGCCGTGATCTGCGCCTGCATCGCGCGCAGGATCGTCTCCGGCGGCGTGAGGCTCTTGATCTCGTAGCGCAGCACCTTGATGCCCCAGTTGCGACCCGCCTCGTCCAGCTCGGCGACGATGTGGCGGTTGATGTCCTCGCGCGACTCGAAGGTCTTGTCGAGCTCCATCTTGCCGATCACGCTGCGCAGCGTCGTCTGGGCGAGCTGGCTGATCGCCGCGATGTAGTTCGCCGACCCGTAGGACGCGAGGCGCGGATCGGTCACCTGGTAGTAGAGGATGCCGTCGACCGCGAGCTGGGTGTTGTCCTTCGTGATGCACACCTGCTCCGGCACGTCGAGCGGCACTTCCTTCAGCGAATGCGTGTAGGCGATGCGATCGAGGAACGGGATGATGAGGTTCAAGCCCGGCTCGAGCACCTCGTGGAAGCGCCCCAGCCGCTCGACCACGTACGCGAACTGCTGCGGCACGATGCGCACGCCCTCGATCACGAACGCGATCACCACGCCGAGGAACAGGATCCAGCCCGAGAACACGCGCGTGGCCGGAGTGAGATAGGCCGCCACGGTCAGGACCACGACGATGATTAGCTTGCCGAACATGGATATTCCCCCCTTGGGTACGAGCGCCGCCGCCGCGGCGCCGGCCGCACGGGCGGCGGCCTCAGGCGCGTGGCTTCGCGGTGACTTTGAGCGTGTTTCCATCAGCGGCTACGACGTAGAGCATGGCGCCGGGCTCGAGCGGCTCGGTGCCTTCGACCCGCGCATCCCAGCTCGCGCCGCGGTAGCGCACTCGCCCGAGGCGCGACGCCGGGTCGATCCAGCTCTCGAAGCTCGCGGGCATCCCGGCATCGATCGACGGCATCTGCTTGCCGTGATTCTTCGACCGGTAGGCGTGCACGCCGTAGCACCCGGCCGCCGCGACCACGGCCGCGACCACGATCTGCGACTCCAAGCCAAGGCCAAGGTACGCGGCGAACGCCGCGCCGAAGGCCGCGATCCCCAGCATGAGCAGATAGAACGTCCCGGACACGAGCTCGCTCAGCGCGAGCGCGAGTCCGGCGAGCACCCAGGCGAGGTCTGCTGGCATCGCGGCTAATTCTAATTCCGGACAACGTCCTTAATTCTTCTGATTCAATTGCGAGATGCCCGGTGCGCGAGCCTCGCCGGATCTACCTGCGGCGTTTTGCCGCTCTCCTGCTCGACGCCACCAGCTTGCGCGGTGGGCCGCGCCGACCGGCAGATGCCCCGGATAAGACCGGCGCTTCCCGCACATTCGCCGCCCCGTAAGTCTCGCGAAGTTTCGCGAGCGCCGCGGCGTACCGGCCGTCGGGCACGTCGATGATCACGTGCATCGCGAGGTACGGATCGCCGTCAGTGTTGAGGTCGAGGCAGGCACATTGGATGGTCCAGTACGTCTGCTGTTTCGGGCCGTTCGCGTTGCGGCCCATCTGGCGCGTGTTGTTGTCGGTCGCGTCCCTCCTGTTGAGCATCTTGCTCCAGTCGCCGCCAACGGGGGTGGCGGGGTAGCACGTCTGCTCGATGATCGCATCGTCGGCACCGGCGTCGGGAGCGTGCTTCGTGAGGAGCACGAAGCACTTGCAGGTGCCTGCCGGGCATGGATTCGCGTCCGAATCCTGGCAGCGATAGAACTGGTTCTCGGGCCCCGTCGTTCCCGGCAGCTGTTTCGGAAACACTCCAGCCGGATCGCACTGCCCGGTGGCGCATCGCTTGTATACGACTCCCATCTTCGCCTCCCTGAGTTAGGTCAATCGCCGCGTCTTGCGCGTGCGCTTCGGCGGCCGCTTCGGCTTGCGCTGTCTGTCATCGCACGGGCAATACGTGTCGACGACCACCTGGTCGATGTAGACGGCTCCCGACGCATCGATGTCGATTTGCTCGCCGTTGATGTCGCATGACGTCCAGAATTCCCACGTCTTGTGCGTCCACCCCTGAGGCAGTTGCTGGACCACCGGCTGCTTCTCCGTGACCGGCCTGCCCTGCGCGATGACCGAGACATCCGGATCGAACGTCACGCGGTAGTAGGTCACCTGCACGCGGATGCATTTCTGCAGGTCCCGGTGCACGCAGTTCGGGATCCACATGTTCATGTTGCCGTTGAGGTGCGCGTTACCCTTGTCGTACGGCTCGAGGCGCCAAACACCCGTGCGCGTGGCGTAGCCTGGATTCCAGGAGTTGTGGGCACCGTCGACGTCCGAGACCACGAGGAAGGGCTTGCCGTAGCTGTTGCTCACCTCGTCCGGCTTCATCTTCTCCGTGTCCGGCGGCAGGATCAGGTTCGGATCCCAAGGCGCCGGCGTCGGATTGCCGAGATTCGGCGGCGTCGAGAACGTCCAATGCTGAAACGTGCTTCCCGCGGCGCCACGCCACGCGGGCTTGTTGATGTCGGCCATGGGCCCTCCCCTTGCGATCCATCATGCAACAGGGAGCCTGCAATCGACAAAGTGATAACGGCGGGCGCTTTAGATAGCGCCTTACTGCGAGCTCACCCCGAAGTTCGCGTTCTTGTCCGCGCGCGCGACGATCCGATCGATGTCTTCCTCGAGGATGTAGCCCTCCTTCGCCAAGGCCTGCGCCGACTCGCGCACCTTGATTAGATAAGCCGGCCGGTCGCCGTAGCGCTCCTGCATCGAAGGCCGCGGGTCCTTCGCCTTCTCGCGCGCCGCCTGGCTCGGCGCGAATGGAATCGCCTGGCCGTCGAGATAACAGAGCTCGCCCTGCCCGCCTTCCAGTTGCGATCGCAGCGCCCAGCCGGTGCTCGTCTGCGCCGGCACCGCCTGCTCGGGCAGCCGCACGCCGCCCACCTCATTGCCGTCGGCATCGACCGCCGGCACGAGCGCGATGTAGCGCTTCGCGAGCGGCGTCGGCGGCACGTTGCGGTAGTCGAACTGCGTCATCGGATTCGGCCCGCGCGGCGCAACCATCACCGGCGGGACCTTGAACTCGTTCATCGTCACCAGCGTCTTGTCGGCGATCGTTGGATACCGCGAAGCAGGCGGCTTGGCGACCGACTTCACCCAGCGGTCGAGCGCGAGGAGCGCAGCCCGCAGCGCCGGACGCGCATCCACCGCCGTGTTCGGCGCGCCGGTGCACACGCCCTTCGGCATCGTCGGCGTGATCACGTGCTCGGTGCCCGCCAGGTGATAGATGCGCACGTTCCCCGGCAGCGCGACGTCCTTCGTGCCGAGGAGATCGGTCGTGTTGAGCGAATGCCCGCCCTGCCAGTATTCCGTCGAGCTCACCGTCTGGATGATCTTCGGACAGTTCTTCCGCTTCGTGCACGTGTCGAGGATGCTGTCCATGCGGCCGCTGATCGTGTCGCGCATCCTCGCGTAGGAGAACGGGAACGACGCGTCGGGATAGCCGACGAAGCCGAAGCCCGCGCTATAGAGCCGGTTCGGCTGCGCGAAGCGGTGATTCAGGAAGATCCGTGCGGAGGCGATGTGCGGATTCATCCCGTCGAACACGACCTTGCCGCTCTCCGTTTCATTGAATCCCCGGTAGAGCATGTCGCGCAGATACCGCCCGCTCTGCGAGGTGCCGTGCGCGAGCGCCACCTTCGCCATGCCTTTCAGCGGATTCTGATCGCTCGTGTCGTAGCGCAGGAACGCAATGAGATCGCGCGTCGCCGCAAGACCGATCCCCGCCACCGGCGGATCCTTCGCGATGTAAGTCAATTGATAGATGGCGCCCGGCCGGAACGCCGTGCCGAGCGGCAGCAGGCGGATCGAGCCCGAGTCCGCGAACTCCCATGCCGCCGGCTGGATCACGCTCGGCGTGTCGTCGTTGCGATCGCGCACCGTGAGCTGCGCCTTC
>DASQGW010000139.1:0-2852 GCA_035632415.1 Burkholderiales bacterium
CGCGAGCTGCTCGACGGCCACGACCTCGTCAAGCTCGAAGTGCTCGGCGATCCGCACACGCTGTACCCCAACATGCCGGAGACGCTCAAGGCAGCCGAGACGCTCGTGAAGGAAGGCTTCAAGGTGATGGTGTACTGCTCCGACGATCCGATCCAGGCGCAGATGCTGGAAGCCGCGGGCTGTGTGGCCGTGATGCCGCTCGCGTCCCTCATCGGCTCGGGCATGGGCATCCTGAATCCCTGGAACCTGCAGCTCGTCATCGACAAGGTGAAGGTGCCGGTGCTCGTCGACGCCGGCGTCGGCACGGCTTCCGATGCGGCAGTCGCCATGGAGCTCGGCTGCGACGGCGTGCTCATGAACACCGCGGTCGCCGCGGCGAAGAACCCGGTGCTGATGGCCAGGGCGATGAAGAAAGCGGTGGAGGCCGGCCGCGAAGCGTTCTTCGCCGGCCGCATGCCGAAGAAGCTCTACTCGGCCGCGCCCTCCTCGCCCACCGAAGGGAAGATTTCCTCCAAGGCCGCTTGAACCGGCCGATCCGCAGTTTCGTCTTACGGCAGGGAAGAACCACGCCGGCGCAGAAGCGCGCGCTGGACGCTCTGCTTCCCAAGTACGGCATTCCCTTCGGGCAGAAGATCACCTCGGCACGTCCGCTCGTGCTGGAGATTGGTTCCGGCATGGGCGAGACGACAATCGCCATCGCGAAAGAGCATCCGGAAGCCGATTTCGTCGCGGTGGAGGTGCATGGTCCCGGGGTCGGCAGCCTGCTGAACGCCATCGAGCGTGAGCGCCTCGGCAACGTGCGGGTGATTCGCCACGATGCCGTCGAGGTACTCGAGCAGATGGTGGCGGACGCGAGCCTCGCCGCGATCCATCTCTTCTTTCCGGATCCCTGGCCGAAGAAGCGGCACCACAAGCGCCGCCTCGTGCAGCCCGCGATCGCGGCGCTCATGGCGCGCAAGCTCGCGCCGCGCGGGATCCTGCATGCGGCGACCGACTGGCCGGACTACGCCGAGCAGATGAACGAGACCTTTTCGAAGGAAGCGCTGCTCGAGCCGGCGACCGCCGGCTTCGCCGAGCGCCCTGCTACGAAGTTCGAGTCGCGGGGCCGGAAACTCGGACACCCGATCCGCGACCTGCACTTTCGCCGCCGACAAACAGCGCCAGCAGCTCGTTGAGGAAGAGCCGCCCGCGCTCCGTGGGCCGCAGGCGTTGCCAGTTCCGTTGGATCAGTCCCTTGCGTTCCGCTTCCGCTAGTTGCGGCTGCACGGCCGAAAGCGGCAGCCCGGTGCGTTCCTGGAACAGCGCCAGCGGAAATCCCTCGATGAGGCGCAGCGTGTTCAGCATGAACTCGAACGGCAGCTCTTCGACCGCGACGGTTCCCTCCCTTGCGATGGTCGACGCGGCGCTCAGGTAGTCGCGCGGCTGCTTGATGCGCTCGTGCCGTGTCACGCGATCGGGGAAGCTCACCTTGCCGTGCGCGCCGGCGCCGATGCCGAGATAGTCGCCGAATTCCCAGTAGTTGAGGTTGTGCTTGCAGCGGTGCCCGGGTCGCGCGAATGCCGAGGTCTCGTAGTGCTCATAGCCCGCCGCACCGAGGGTTTCCTCGATGGCGAGTTGCATATCCGCGCAGGTATCGTGTTCCGGAAGGCTCGGAGGCCGGCTGTAGAACGCCGTGTTCAGCTCGATGGTGAGCTGGTACGCCGAGACGTGCGGCACGCAGCACGCGAGCGCGGCGCGGATGTCGGACTGCGCCATGGCCATGGTCTGCTCCGGCAGCCCGTACATCAGGTCGAGGTTCACGTTATCGAAGCTGGCGAGCGCCGCTTCGACGCCGCGCTTCGCTTCGTCGGCGGAGTGGATGCGACCGAGCGCGGCGAGCATGCGGTCGTCGAAGCTCTGCACGCCGAGCGAAATGCGGTTCACGCCGGCGTCGCGAAAGCCGCGGAAGCGCCCCGCCTCTACCGTGCCGGGATTTGCCTCCAGCGTGATCTCGGCGATGGGCTCTACGGGAATCCGCGCGCGGACGCCGGAGAGCAGCGCGTCGATGGCGTCCGGGGAAAAGAGGCTGGGCGTACCGCCGCCGATGAAGAGGCTGACGAGCCGTCGCCCCCACACCGATGGCAGCAGGCTCTCCAGATCCGCGAGCAGCTTGGCGACATACTCGCCTTCGGGCAGCGCGCCGCCGCGCTCATGCGAGTTGAAGTCGCAGTAGGGGCATTTGCGCACGCACCACGGAATGTGCACGTACAGCGCAAGCGGCGGCAGTGTCGTGAGGACGACGCGCCCGGAGCGCTCAATCGCGATCTGCGGCATGCAGCAGTTCCAGGAGGTTGCGCAGCGCGAGCGCGCGGTGGCTGATGCGGTTTTTCTCCGCGGGCTCGAGCTCCGCGGCCGTCTTTCCATTGGAAAGCAAGAACAGCGGGTCGTAGCCGAAGCCGTTCGTGCCGCGCGGGGCGCGGGCGATCTCGCCATGCCAGATGCCTTCGGCAATGAGCGGACGTGGATCTTCGAAATGCCGTACGAGAACCATCACGCAACAATAATAGGCACGCCGATCCTGCTTCAGTTCGGCGAGCAACCGGGCATTGTTGCGCGCGTCGCGCTCGTCGCGGCTGCCTTCGCGCCCGGCGTAGTAGGCCGAGTGCACGCCCGGCTCGCCGCCGAGCGCCTCGACGCAGAGGCCGGAATCGTCGGCCAGCGCCGCCAGGCGGGCGGCGCGGCTCGCATGGCGTGCCTTGGCGAGCGCGTTCTCGACGAAGGTCATGTGCGGCTCTGCGGCCTCGGCGATGCCGAATGCGGACTGCAGCGCGAGCTCCAAGGCGCCATCGGCGATCGCCTGGATTTCGCGCACC
>DASQGW010000140.1:0-15018 GCA_035632415.1 Burkholderiales bacterium
TTGCGGCGACTGCTCGGTGGTGACCGCGGTACCCAGGACCGTCCGGGAGCTGCGCGTCCTGCGAAAGAAATGGCTTCGCGGCATGTGAATTGCGTCACCCGTTGCTAGCCACGCAACGTTGCTTGTGTATATTTTCCCGGCGGCAGCGCCCGTAATGAACCCGCAGTAAAAGCTGTCGCCCTTTGGCGTCAATGCAGCCCGGCACCCGCTACCAGCTCGAGGTCAATCCGAAATTGCCCAAGCGCCTCGCGAGGCTCGAGGAGCTTGCGGGCAATCTTTGGTACAGCTGGGACCGCCCGACTCGCGCAATCTTCGCTCGCCTGAATCCCGCGCTGTGGGACGCGACGGGCCACAACCCGAAGGCGATGCTGAAGCGGATCGACGAGCAGCGCCTGATCGACGCCGCTTCGGATCCCGCCTTTCTCGACAGCCTGACGCGCGTTCTCGCCGCCTTCGATGCGTACCAGGCGGATGCGCCGTTCCGGCAGAACTCGGGCGGCTTCAAGGCGGATGACCTCGTCGCCTACTTTTGCGCGGAATTCGGCATGCACGAGAGCCTGCCGCTCTACTCCGGCGGCCTCGGCATCCTGGCGGGCGACCATTGCAAGGCGGCGAGCGACTTCCAGCTCCCGTTCGTCGCGGTGGGCCTGCTCTATCGCCAGGGCTACTTCGTGCAGACGATCGATGCCGAGGGACGCCAGCGCGCCGAGTACCACGACTCGGAGTTCGAGGACCTGCCGATCACCCCGGTGCAGAAGGCGGGACGCGACCTCACGGTCGAGCTCGCCTTCCCCGGCCGGCGCGTCGTCGTGAAGGTGTGGCAGGCGCGCATCGGCCACGTGAACCTCTTTCTCCTCGACACCAACGTGGGCGAGAACAACGAGCGCGATCGCGCCATCGCGCATCGGCTTTACGGCGGTGATCGGACCACCCGCCTGGAGCAAGAGCTGGTGCTCGGCGTGGGCGGCGCGCGGGCGCTCGCGGCGGTCAACTTGAAGCCGACCGTATGGCACATCAACGAAGGGCATGCCGCGTTCCTGGTCCTCGAGCGCGTGCGCGGCCTCGTTGCCGAGGGACTCTCGATGGACGCCGCGCTGGAAGCGGTCGCGTCGAACACGGTCTTCACCACGCATACCCCGGTCCCCGCGGGGCACGACCAGTTCAACGACGCCACCGTCGCGCCTTATCTCAAGTCGTGCTTCGGCGAGATGAATGCCATGGCGCTCGCTCGCCCGCCGTCCGGCGGCGACTTCAACATGACGGCGCTCGCCATCCGCGGCGCGCGCTACATCAACGGCGTCTCGCGGATCCATGGCGGCGTCTCGCAGCGCCTCTTGAAGGACTTCTGGCCGAACGTCACCCCGGAAGAGAACCCGGTCGGCTACATCACGAACGGAGTGCATGTCACGACGTTCCTCGCGCCGGAGTGGAGCGAAGTGCTCGACCGCTTCCTCGGCGTGGGATGGATGCATCGCCTCGGGCATCCGGGCATCTGGGAAAAGATCAGGGACATCCCGGATCACATCTTCTGGAGCGTGCGCCAGGACATCAAGGCGCGCATGCTGCACATGCTGCGCCACCGGATCGCGCGCCAGCACCTGCGCAACCACGGCAGCGAGTCGCACCTCGAGCGGCTGCTGCGCTATTGCGACCCGGCGAAGCCGAGCACGCTGACCATCGGCTTCGGCCGGCGCTTCGCCACCTACAAGCGGGCGACGCTCCTCTTCAACGACCTGGACATCTTCCGCCGCATCCTGGACGACAAGGATCGTCCGGTGGTCTTTCTCTTCGCGGGCAAGGCGCACCCGGCCGATGAGCCCGGCCAGGAGCTGATCCGCACGCTCGTCCACATGGCCGGGCAGGAGGAGTTCCAGGGAAGGCTTCTCTTCATCGAGGGGTACGATCTCCATATCGCGCGGCGCCTCGTGGCCGGCGTGGACGTGTGGCTCAACAACCCGGTGCATCCGCTGGAGGCTTCCGGCACTTCGGGAATGAAAGCCGGGATCAACGGCGTCATCAACCTCTCCATATTGGACGGCTGGTGGGACGAGGGCTACGACGGGCAGAACGGCTGGGCGATCAAGCCGGCGAGCCCCCAGCTCGACCAGCATCGCCGCGACCGGGAGGAAGCGCGCACGCTCTACGAGCTGCTGCAGGACAGCGTCGTGCCGCTCTACTACAAGCGCGCCGAAGGCGGGTATTCGGCGCCGTGGATCCACATGGCGAAACGCTCGATGGCATCGCTGCTGCCGCGCTATGACGCGTCCCGCATGCTCGGCGAATACGTCTCGAAGTACTACCTGCCCGCCGTGCGCCAGGGCCAGCGCTACGCGCGCGACGGCTACGATGCGGCGAAGACGATTGCGGCATGGAAGGCACGCGTGCGCGCCGCATGGCCCGGGGTCGCGCTACGGCGGCTCGACCAGCCGCCGCAGCGCATCCATTTCGGCGACAGCATTCCAGTGGAGGTCGGGGTGAAGCTGAATGGCCTCGCGCCCGGCGATCTATGCGTCGAGCTCATCCTCACTCGCGACTTGCGCGAAGGCGCGCCCCTCTCGCACAGCCACGAGCTGAGCGCCGCGGGTCCGGGAGAGCACGGCGAGCAGCGCTTTCGCCTCGACCTCAGGCCCGGCCTCGCCGGACGCCTCGACTACGGCATCCGCGCCTATCCGCGGCACGAGCTCCTCACCCATCCGTTCGAGATGGGCCTCAGCACCTGGCTCTAATTCCGGAATTATCGGGACTTGACGAGCAGCGCGAGCGTACGGGCGCCGAGGGAATAGGGATCACGGGCAATTCGATCGCCGCTCGTATCGAGCAATAGCGTCCAGCCGGTGCCCGGCAGCGAGAAATCGACCGATTCCGCGCCGGCGTTCAGCAGCAGCAGGAGATCGTCATCTTCCACGGGCGCGCCGCGGTCGTCGCGCTCGGCGAGCCGCTTGCCGAGGAGCAGCATGCCGAGCGTGCGCGTCTCGGCGCGCGTCCAGTCCTCGTGCTGCATCGGCGTGCCGCGCGGCGTGAGCCAGATCACGTCCTCGGGCTTCGGATAGCTGCGACGGCGGAAGCCGGGGTGGCGCTTGCGCAGCGAGATGAGCAGGCGAACGAACGCGTGCAGCTCCTGGTCGATGGCATCCCAGTCGAGCCACGAGAGCTCGCTATCCTGGCAGTACGCGTTGTTATTGCCCTGCTGGCTGCGCCCGATCTCGTCGCCGGAACTCAGCATCGGCGGGCCTTGCGAGAAAAGGAGCGTGGCGAGGAAATTGCGCTTCTGCCGCGCACGCAGCGCGAGGATCGCCGCATCGCGCGTCGGCCCTTCGACGCCGTAGCTGGCGCTCCGGTTGTCGTCGCTGCCATCGCGGTTGGCCTCGAGGTTGGCCTCGTTGTGCTTGCGCTCGTAGGAGACGAGGTCCTCGAGGGTGAAACCGTCGTGCGAGGTCACGAAGTTGACGCTCGAGCGCGGGCTGCGCCCGGCGCGCTGGAAGATGTCGCTCGAGCCGGTGAGCCGCGAAGCGAGCGCGCCGATCATGTTCTCCTCCCCCTTCCAGAAAGCACGCGCGGCGTCGCGGTACTTGTCGTTCCACTCGACCCAGCCGGGCGGGAAGTTGCCGAGCTGGTAGCCGTCGGCCCCGAGGTCCCACGGCTCGGCGATGAGCTTCACTCGCGAGAGCACCGGGTCCTGGCGGATCGCGGAAAGGAAGGCGCCGTTGCGATCGAACTGCTGGCCGGAATTGCGCGCGAGCGTCGACGCAAGGTCGAAGCGAAAGCCGTCGACGTGCATCTCCTGCACCCAGTAGCGCAGGCTGTCCATGACCAGCGCGAGCACCACGCGATGGCTGGTGTTGAAGCTGTTGCCGGTGCCGGTGAAGTTGAGGTAGCGGCGCGGATTCGCCGGGTCGAGGCGGTAGTAGATGGAATTGTCGAGCCCGCGGAAGGCGAGCGTGGGCCCGGCGTGATCGCCCTCTCCGGTGTGGTTGTAGACCACGTCGAGGATCACCTCGAGCTCCGCCGCATGCAGGGTCTTCACCATCGTCTTGAATTCGCCTAGCGTGCCAGTGCCGGAGTAACGCATCTCGGGCGCAAAGAACCCGATGGTGTTGTAGCCCCAGTAGTTGCGCAGCCCGTGCTGGAGCAGGCGGCGTTCATCGACGAATGCCTGGACCGGCAATAGCTCCACCGCCGTGACGCCGAGGTCCTTCAGGTATTCGATGACCGGCAGGCTGGCAAGGCCGGCATAGGTTCCGCGCAATTGCTCCGGCACGTCGGGATGGCGCTGCGTGAATCCCTTTACGTGCAGCTCGTAGAGGACCGTGTCCTGCCACGGCGTGCGCGGCGCGCGGTCTTCGCCCCAGCTGAAAGCCGTGTCGACGACCTGGCTGCGCCCGAGACCCGCGCTTACCTTGCCCTGGATCAGCTTGGCATAGGGATCGAGCAGCAGCCGTGAAGCGTCGAAACGGTGGCCGCCCTCGTCGGGGCCGTGCACGCGGTAGGCGTAGAGCTGCCCGGGCCTAGCGTCGGGCAGATAGCAGTGCCAGACGAAGTCGGTGCGCTCGCGCACCTCCAGCCGCTCGATCTCGCGGCGCCCGCGCGGGTCGAACAGGCACAGCTCGATGCGCTCGGCGTGCTTGGAGAAGAGCGCGAAGTTGACGCCGGCGCCGTCCCACGTCGCGCCGAGCGGATAGGCGCGACCGCGCCAGACGGTGCTGGGAGCGACTATGGACCGAGCAGGCGCCTCCATAGGAGGCCGATGCTAATTTATCAAGTCGAAATGCTCTTCGACGGCTGCACCAGGTGGCAGCCGTTCGTGCGCCAGCTGCCGTCCTTCTGGCGCTGCATCGCGTAGTAGGCGAGCCAGACGGTGCCGACGCGGTCGGTAATTCTCACCCGCTGCACGGCGTCGTCGCCCATCACGGTCAGCCCGAGGAACACGACCGAAGTCGGCCGGACCATCGCGCCGTAGGAGGCCCGCACGACGTCGAGGAAACGCTCCGGCGTGCCGAAGGTCTCCTGCACGGCCGGCGAGACCAGCCTGAACGCCTCCTTGGCGTCGTCGCGGCGAAACGCTTCGATCTGGCGATGGATCACCGCGCGGATCTCGGCGAGGTCGTCGCCCGTGATCGCGGGCTGGGCAGCCGCCGGCAGCACGCAGGCAAACGCGAGCAAGAGGGCACGCAGCATCTCAGCCCCCGCCCATGGCGACCGTCATCGCGCGATGGCCGCGCACCACCTGGACGAGCCGGTCCCTCTCGGCCAGCACCTTGCGCGCATATTGCGCCGACGCATCGGCGAACGCGCCGTTGTAGAACTGCAGCCCGCCTTCCAGCGTGCCCGTGCGGTAGACGTATTCCTGCAGGATGCGCGCGCCGAGCTCGATGTTGCTCTCGGGATCCCACAGCGCGGCTTCGCCGCCCGCGAGTGCCACCTTGGCCAGGTGGTACTTGGGGATGATCTGCATCAGGCCCTTGGCGCCCATGACGCTCTCGGCGATGGGATTGAAGCGCGACTCGACCGAGATCACTGCCAGCACCAGGAGCGGATCGAGTCCGACTTCGCGCGCGGCGCGATAGGCCGCTCCCACCATCCGCTCGGTGGCGGCTCCGGCGATCAGGAACCGCCGCGACAGGTACCTGACGAGGACCGCCTGCGCCGGATCGCTCGGCGCTTCGGCGAAGGTTTCATCCGGCACGCACGTCGCCAGGAAATCGAGGTCGGCTTCCGGCGCGTAGGCGTCGTCGGGCGCAAGCGACAGCACAGTCGCGGCCACGGTTCCGGTAAAGAGGAGAAGTAGGGATCGTTGGCGCAGGCGGGCACCCCGCGGGTCGCAGGAGATGGTAGGGCGCGCGGTGATTCGACGATATCGCGCAGCCGCGAATTTCCTGTCGCGATTCGACTACGCGAGGTGCGGTCGACATTACAGACGGAACCTCATCCGCTCGATAGTGCGGACAGTGACCGGTCCATATGATCCATCGCCATCCCCCCGAAAGAACTCTCCCAAAGGTGCATTGCTGATGAAGACCGTGGCATTCGTTCTCGCTGGTGGCGAAGGGACCCGCCTCTATCCGCTCACTGCCGAGCATGCAAAGCCGGCGCTTCCTTTCGCGAACGGCTATCGCATCTGCGACTTCGTGCTGTCGAACCTTGTGAACTCGAAGATCTCGACCCTCTACGTGCTCGCGCAGTACAAGCCCGACTCGCTGATGAAGCACATCGCGAAAGCCTGGTCGCCGTGGTTTAGCGAGTCCGAAGGAACCATCAGAGTATTGCTTCCGCAGTCCAACACGCTCGCCGGGCGGTTCAAGGGCACGGCCGACGCCGTGTACCAATACCTCGACCTGCTGCAGGCCCATGACCCCGACCTCGTCGCAGTGTTCGCCGCCGACCACATCTACAGGATGGACGTGCAGCAGATGGTGGACTTCCACCGCGGCCGCCAGGCAGGCGTGACCGTGTCGGCGCTCGCCGTGCCGCTCGAGAAAGCACGCGGCTTCGGTGTGCTCGCCGCCCAGCCCGATGGCCGGGTGCGCGAGTTCCACGAGAAGCCCAGGCAACCGCCCGCCCTGCCCGGCAGCCCGCGCTTCGCCTATGCCTCGATGGGCAACTATCTCTTCGACCCGCGGGTCCTCGAGCGCGTGCTGGTCGAGGCCCGCGCGCGCGGCGAGGTGGATTTCGGGCGCGACCTGCTGCCGCGCATCTGCAAGACCGAGCGCGTTTACGCCTACGATTTTGCGGCCAACCGCGTGCCGGGCGTGCAGGACTACGAAGAGCGCGCCTATTGGCGCGATGTCGGCACGCTTTCAGCGCTCGCCGCCGCCCAGCAGGACGCGATGGGCACGCGTCCGCGCTTCAACCTGTGGAACAGCCGCTGGCCGATCCGCGGCGAGCATGAGGCGGTAATGCTTGCTCGCATCCGTGGCTGGGAAGCCGAGCGGGAGATCAGCGCGCCGCCGACCTGGCGTGCCGCGCGTAGAGATCGGCATACTGACGAGCGGGTCCAGCCCAGCTGAAGTCGCGCGTCATGCCCCGGCGCTGGAGCTCGCGCCAGCGCCGGGCGTCGCCGTAGGCCTCGACCGCGCGCTTCACCGCGCCAATCAGTGCGGCGCTTTCCGCCCGCTCGAAGAGAAAGCCCGTTTCCCCATCGGCGATGGTGTCGGCGAGGCCGCCCGTGGCGCGCGCGACCGGCGGCGTCCCGTAGCGCTGGCTGTACATCTGGTTGAGCCCGCAGGGCTCGAAGCGCGACGGCATCAGGAAGAGGTCCGCGCCCGCCTCGATCAAGTGCGCGAGGTCCTCGTTGAAACCGATGGCTGCCGCAACATTTCCCGGATGGCGGGCTGCGAGCGCGCCCAAGAGCGCCTCCAGCTCCCGATCGCCGCGGCCGAGCACGCAGAGCTGGGCGCCGCGCGCAACGAGCTCGTCGGCAGCGGCGGCAATGAGATCCACTCCCTTCTGGTGCGTAAACCGGCAGACCGCGCCGAGGAGCGGCGCGGCGGCATCCGGGCGCAGGTTCATGCGCGCCTGCAGCGCCCGCTTGTTCGCGCTCTTTCGATCGAGGCTCGTCCAGGAATAGCGCTCGGCGATGCGGGCGTCGGTCATCGGATTCCAGAGGTCCGCGTCGATGCCGTTCACGATGCCGCGCAGCCGTTCGCGCCGCTCGCGCAGCACGCCATCGAGCCCGCAGCCCAATTCCTCGCCCTGGATTTCGCGGGCATAGGTCGGGCTCACGGTGGTGATGGCATCGGAATAGACGAGCCCGCCTTTCAGAAACGAGAGCTTCCCGTAGAACTCGAGCCCCTCCACGGCAAAGGTGGCGCGCGGCAGCTCGAGGCGCTCGAGCAGTCCCGCATCGAACAGGCCCTGGAAGGCGAGGTTGTGGACGGTCATGATGCTGGCGGCATGGCCGTGCTCGAAGTGCATGTACACGGGCGCGAGCGCGGTCGGCCAGTCGTTGCAGTGCACGACCTCCGGCCGCCATTCCAGCGGGGAGTTCGCCGCGCCGAGAAGCGCGGCGACGCGCGAAAGCAGGCCGAAGCGCAGCGGATTGTCCGGCCAGTCGATGCCGTGTTCGTCCTGGTAAGGCCCGCCGGGCCGGTCGTAGAGCGGCGGGCAATCGACCAGCAGGCACTCGCCCCTCTCGAGCACGCGCGCCTCCATCTGCAGCAGCCGCACCCGGGCGCACTCCCTCGCGTCTTCGGCCGATACGCCGCGGTATGCGGGCAGCAACGTGCGCACGTCGATGCCTTGCGAGCGCAGCGCCGCCGGCAGCGCCGCGGCCACGTCGCCGAGCCCGCCGGTCTTGGTGAGCGGCGCGCGTTCGGGAGTGACGAAAAGTACCCGCATAAAAAAAGACCCCGGTAGGGGGACCGGGGTCGGATGCCTACATACGCACGAAGGGAGGGAGGCGCGTATGCAAGGGGGGAAGCTGCGTCAGCTCGTCACCCGTGGCGCCACGACCTCGTGCCGCAGGATGGGCACCGAGGCGAGCCTCGTGTCGGCGCCGAAATCCTCGCCCACCGGAATGTCGAGGCACGCGGCGCCATGGATCACCTTCGCGCCCAGCGCCCGGACGAGAGCCGGCTGCTGCTTGGGTGACTCGAGCTCGATGAAGCAGACGACGCGGGCGGCGCCGCGGTTATGCACGAGCTTGAAGCTGTGCACCGGGCCGTAGGGCTCGCACAGGCCGAGCACGTCGCGCGTCAGCGAATGCAGGTCCTGTGCGTCGCGCAGTTGCTGCATCACCTCGGGTCTCATGTCGAGGACGATGCTAGGTCGCGTAGCCCGCGCTCGATATCCTAAAAAGCATGAACCTGCTGTAGCACGGCCACTACAGCGGCCACTACAGCTCAGAAAATCAAGGCAACGCTCGCCGCCGTGAAGCACGTGGCGAGCGTGCCGGCGACGATCGACTTCATGCCGAGCGCGACAACCTCGGCGCGCCGCTCGGGGCACATCGTGCCGAGTCCGCCGATCATGATGCCGAGGCTGCCGAAATTGGCGAAGCCGCAAAGCGCGTAGGTCATGAGCACCCGGCTCCTCTCCGAGAGCCCGCCTTTGGCGAGATCGATATAAGCGACGAGCTCGTTCAGTACCGTCTTCGTGCCTAGCAGCGCGCCGGCGCTTTTCGCCTCGGCCCACGGCACGCCGCAGAGCCACGCGAGCGGCGCGAGCACGGCGCCGAGCAGCCCCTGAACGCTGTACGGGGCGATGATCAGGTTGACGAGCGCGACGAGCGCCACGAACACGACCAGCATCGCCACGATGTTGATGAGGAGCTGCGCACCCTCCAGCGTGCCGCGCGTGATGGCATCCATCGCCCCGCTCGCTTCGGAGCGCAGTTCGAGATCGCCTCCGGTCGCCTCACCGCTTGGCGGCACCATGATGAAGCTGATCGCGAGCGCCGCGGGCGCCGACAGGATGGATGCGATCAGCAGGTGCGCGACGGCATCGGGCAGCACCGGGCCGAGGATGCTCGCATAGAGGAAGAGCACCGTGCCCGCGATCGACGCCATCCCGGCCACCATGATGGCGAAGAGCTCGCCGCGCGAGACCCGCCCGAGATACGGCCGCACGAAGAGCGGCGCCTCGACCATGCCGACGAACACGTTGGCCGCCGTGGAGAGGCCCACGACGCCGCCCACGCCCATCGACTTGCGCAGGAGCCAGGACATTGCGCGCACGATCGCCGGCAGCACGCCCCAGTAGAAGAGCAGCGCCGACAGCGCGCTGATCACGAGCACGATCGGCAGTGCGCGGAATGCGAGGATGAAAGTCGCTTCGGGTGCGCTCACCGCGAAGGGCGCGGCGCCCCCGCCGAGGTAGCCGAAAACGAGACCTGTCCCGGCCTGCGTCGCCTTCTCCAGGACGAGCAGCGCGTCGTTCAGCGCCATGAACGCGCTCTTCACCACCGGTATCTTGAGGAACGCGACTGCCAGCACGAGCTCGAGCACAATGCCCGCGGCGACGGCGCGCCATGGGATGACGCGCCGCTCTTCACCCAGTGCCCATGCGATCGCCACGAGGCCAATCATGCCGGCGATGGCATGCATCATTCGGGGAAGATGGCCGCGATCGTCTTCTGAATTGCTTCGGCCGCAGCCCGCGGGTCCGGCGCCTGGCGGATCGGCCGGCCGACGACGATGTAGTCGGCGCCGTTCGCGAACGCCTGCGCCACGTCGACCGTGCGCTTCTGGTCGTCTGCGGGCCTGTTCTCGACCGGCCGGATGCCCGGAACCACCAGCACCAGCCGATCGTGGAACTCGCTCTTCAGCCGCGGCGCCTCGAGGCCGGAGGAGACGACGCCGTCGCAGCCCGCTTCCATCGCCCGCCGTGCTCTCGACAGGACCAGGCGCTCGACGTCGCACGAGAAGCCGAGATCGTCCAGGTCGCCGCGGTCAAGGCTCGTGAGCACAGTGACCGCGAGAATCTTCAAGTCGCCCTTCTCCGCGGCGGCGGCGCGCATGATCGATTGGTTGCCGTGCACGGTCGCGAACGTGATGCCGCGGCCGCGCAAGTTAGCCACAGCGCGCCCCACCGTCTCCGGGATGTCGAACATCTTGAGGTCGGCGAAAACCTTGTTGCCGCGCGCGACCAGCCATTCGACCAGCTCGAAGTAGCCGCCGGCGACGAAAAGCTCGAGGCCCACCTTGTAGAAGCTCGCGCCCGGGCCGATTCTCTCCACCAGGGCTCGCGCCTCGGCTGCGCTCGGCACATCGAGCGCGACGATCAGCCGGTCATGTCGCGGAAGATGCTGAGATGCGCTCGGCATCCTGGTCCTCCCTGCTTACGAAGTCGCGCAAAGACAACCCGAGGTCGTTTTCCGGCACGCCCACCGCATCGGCATCGAACACGAACGCCCGATAAACCTCGGCCACCGGGATCATGGTCGCTTCCCGGGTCAGCACCCAGCCGTCGCGGTCGGTGTGCGCGGCCCAGCCGAGGGCCGCCGCCCGCTCGAGGATCTGCTCGACCCGGTCGGGCAGCAGGCGCAGCTGGCGGGCGAGCGCGTTCAGCCGCACCACACGGCCCTCGTGGTGCGCGCGCGCCAGCGCGCCCAGCACGCCGAGCGCATCGGCGAGCTCCTCGCCCGGCACGCGATAGCGCTCGGGCTTGGCGCGAAACACCGGCAACATCGCGGTGAAGATGGCACCGGTGAGCACGACCAGCCAGGAGAGGTACAGCCAGATGAGAAAGATCGGAATGGTGGCAAATGCGCCATAGATGAGCGTATAGGTCGGCACCCTGCTCAGGTAGATGGCGAAGCCGCGCTTCGCAATCTCGAAGGCGATGCCGGCGAGGATGCCGCCGAGCAGCGCGTGCTGCCATTCCACGGCCCGCGCCGGCACCACGCCATAGAGCAGCGTCAGCGCGGCGCAGGTCAGCACGAAGGGAATCACGCCGAGGAACGCGTCGCCCAGCGAGTCGAGCGCGAGCGCGCCGAAGGACTCTCGCACCGCCATGTAGGTCGCCGAAAGGCTCGCGCCGATGAGGAGCGGCCCGAGCGTGATCACGGCCCAGTAGATGAAGACGTTGTGCAGGATGGTGCGGCGCCGTTGCACGCGGAAGATGCGGTTGAGCGCGTTGTCGACCGTGAGCATCAGCATCACGGAGGTGACGATGAAGCCGGCGATGCCGATCGCGGTGAGGCGCGCCGCGTTTTCGGTGAACGAGTTGATCTGGTCGACGATCGTATTGACCGCCGGCGTGTCGGGCAGCACGTTCTCGAGGATGAAAAGCTGGAGCGACCCGATCCACTCGTCGAACACCGGGAAGGCGGTCGTGATGCCGAGCGCCACGGTAAAGAGCGGCACCAGCGAAAGCAGCGTCGTATACGTAAGGCTGCCGGCGGTCTGGGTCGCGCGCTCTTCCCGGAAGCGCGTCACCAGCGCGAGGAAGAACTCCCAGGCGGCGCGCAACTGCTTCATCGATGCTCCTATGATACCGGGACCTCATGCCGCGCGTCGTTGTCTGGATCGCCACCGCTTCGCTCCTTGCCCTCATCGTGCTTTGCCTGGCGTGGGAACTGTGGCTCGCGCCGCTTCGACCCGGCGGATCGCTCGTTGCCCTGAAGGCCCTGCCCCTGGCGCTACCCCTGAGCGGGGTGATCGGCGGCAGGCGCTATACCTACCAGTGGTCGAGCCTGCTGATCCTCGCGTACTTCGCCGAGGGCGCGACGCGGGCCTGGGCCGAGAGCGGTGCCGGGCGAACGCTCGCCTTCGCAGAGGTGGCCCTGAGCCTCGTCTTCTTCGCGGCCGCGGTCAGCTACGCCCGGCTGACGCGAGCAGGCGCCTAGCGCGCAGCCTCACGGGCAGCGGCGCAACTCGCTGTCGAGCTGCACGAGGCGCTGGTCGCGCACCGCATCGTCCAAGTAGACGCGCTCGCCCTTCGCGTCGATCCTGGCGACGCGCCGCCCGTCACCGAGCATTGCACGCTCCTCGCGCAGACGCGCGCAGCGCTGCGCGAGTGCCTGCTGCTCCTTCGTCTCCCTGGCCTCGTGCTCCAGCTGGCGGCGCTTGAAATCGCGATCCTCGGCGCCCAGGTCCTCGTGCCGTGCGCCGAGCGCTCCCGAGATGGGGGGACTACCCTTGATCGCGGCTTCTTTGCATCCGGCTTGCGGCTTGTCGGTGTAGTTGGTCTTTCCGCGCTCATCGACGCACTTGTACATCTGCGCCTGCGCGCAAAGCGGAAACGCGACGAGGAGGAGGAGCAACCTCACGGCGAAGTCGATGCCGACGTGGAAGGAAAGCGCGCCGAACCGTAGCGGATGACGAGCGTCGCGACTGCGAGCAGCAGGATCGCGCCCGAGATGATGAGGATTTCGTGCTCGCGCGGCTGGTGCGACTGCACGTCGCCGATCAGGAGCCGCGTGAGGGCCGTCATCGCCACGTAGATCAGGAAGCGAACCGGCATGTGGTTGGTCTTGAAGTAGATGCCGACCATGGCGCCGAGCTCGAGGTAGATGAAGAGCAGCAGGATGTCGTCGATGCCGGCGCCGCCTTTCGTCGTCATGCCGACAAACGCCTGCACTGCGGACCAGACGATCGCCCCGCCGATCGCGAAGAGCGCGAGGTAGTGAAACCCGTCGACGAGCAGCGTGCCGGCGAGCGATGCCAGCCGGTTCATCCGTTGGTGCAGGTCCCCTTGTTCCATGCCCCCTCCCCGTGCAGCGTCACAGCTGGTGCTGCGGATTGACGCGCTCCATTTTGCTCTCCAATTTGTTGAGCGCGCTAATGTAGGCCTTGGCCGACGCCACCACGATGTCGGTGTCGGCGCCGACACCGTTCACGATGCGGCCGCCCTTCGAAAGCCGCACGGTCACTTCGCCCTGCGATTCGGTGCCGGTGGTCACGGCATTGACCGAGAAGAGGAGCAGCTCCGCCCCGCTCTTCGCGATGCTCTCGATCGCCTTGAAGATCGCGTCCACGGGACCATCGCCGTGCGCCTCGGCGCGCCGTTCCTTGCCGTCCTTCAGCACCACGGTGGCGTGCGGCCGCTCGCCCATGCCGCTCGCCTGGCTCATCGTGACGAGCTTCCAATGCTCTTCGGTGGAGCGGCCCGCTTCCTGCGCGACGAGCGCCTGCAGATCCTCGTCGAAGATCTCGGCCTTCTTGTCGGCGAGATCCTTGAAGCGCTGGAAGGCCTTGTTCATCGCGTCGTCGCTCTCGAGCTCGATGCCGAGCTCCTTCAGGCGCTGCTTGAACGCATTGCGACCGGAGAGCTTGCCGAGCACGATCTTGTTGGTGCTCCAGCCCACGTCCTCGGCGCGCATGATCTCGTAGGTATCGCGCGCCTTGAGCACGCCGTCCTGGTGGATGCCCGAGGCGTGCGCGAAGGCATTCGCGCCGACCACCGCCTTGTTCGGCTGCACTACGAAGCCGGTGATCTGCGACACGAGGCGCGACGTGGGAACGATGTGCGTCGTATCGAGCCTGGTTTCCAGGTCGAAGAAGTCGGCCCGCGTCCGAACGGCCATGACGATCTCCTCGAGCGAGGTGTTGCCCGCGCGCTCGCCCAGGCCGTTGATGGTGCATTCGATCTGGCGTGCGCCGCCGATCTGCACGGCGGCGAGCGAGTTCGCCACGGCCATGCCGAGATCGTTGTGGCAGTGCACGGACCACACCGCCTTGTCCGAGTTCGGCACCTTCTCGCGAATCTTGCGGATCAGCTCGCCGAACTGCTGCGGCACGGCATAGCCGACGGTGTCGGGGATGTTGATCGTCGTCGCGCCTTCCTTGATCACCGCCTCGAGCACGCGGCACAGGTAATCGAGCTCGGAGCGGCTGCCGTCCTCGGGCGAGAATTCGACGTCCGGGCAGTGCTTCTTCGCGAAGCGCACCGCGAGCTTCGCCTGCTCGAACACCTGCTCCGGCGACATGCGCAGCTTCTTCTCCATGTGCAACGGGCTCGTGGCGATGAACGTATGGATGCGCCAGGGTCCTTTCGCGCCTTTGAGCGCGTCGATGCCGCGCTGGATGTCGCGGTCGTTCGCACGGCAAAGGCCGCAGACCGTCGAATCCCGGATCGCGCCGGCGATGGCTTTCACCGCCTCGAAGTCGCCGTTCGACGAGGCGGGGAAGCCCGCCTCGATCACGTCGACGCGCATGCGCTCCAGCGCCCGCGCGATGCGCAGCTTCTCGTCGCGCGTCATCGACGCCCCGGGGCTCTGCTCCCCGTCGCGCATGGTGGTGTCGAAAATGATCAAACGTTCTTTGGATGAATGAGTAGCCATATACATGGTCCTTGGCCCTAGGGGCCCAGAAACTACACGGATTGTAGGCAGGAGTTTTTAGCGCGCGGGGCGCAGCAGCAGGCCGCCCAGCGCTAGAAGCGCGGGCGTGAGGAGAGTGGCGATCGCCTGTTGCATGCGAGGCACTATAGGACAATAACCTCATGGAGCGCAAGCCGTTGCATCGACTGGAAGAGGGCCTGCCGGCGGCTTGGTACTACGACCCGGTGCACTACCAGCGCGAGCTGGAGACGTTCTGGTACCGGCGCTGGGTGGCGGTCGGGCGCGAGGAGGAGCTGCCG
>DASQGW010000141.1:0-39422 GCA_035632415.1 Burkholderiales bacterium
GCGGCATCCGAGGAGCGGATCGAAGAAACAGTGTTGGCGCTTCTCTATGTTTGCTCGGTCTGCGAGGATGGCGCCAGGCGGTCCTGGAAGACCTACGATTGGGGAGTGACTGAACATCTCTTCGAGAAAGGGCTCATCGACAATCCGCGGAGTAATCGCAAGTCGGTTTTGCTCACGCCGGAAGGAGAAGCCCTCGGGAAGGTGCTGGCTGAGAAGTTGTTCGGGGGGAGCGTTCGCTAGGCAAAGGCGTCATTACTTGCCGGCGGGGCAGTATTAGGCAGTTCGGAAGCTAGATCTCAGTCTGCTCAGCGATTTCGAGCGCGTCGTCGACCTCTATGCCGAGGTAGCGGACGGTACTCTCTAGCTTCGTATGTCCGAGGAGCAGTTGGACGGCGCGCAGGTTCTTGGTCCGTCGATAAATAAGCGTTGCCTTCGCCTTGGCTACGGGGCTGCGGCAAGCAAACGTGCTGGCTCTGGAGTGGGCGCAGGTTGATCTGAAGCGTGGCGTCGCCTGGGTGCATCCTGACCAGGCCAAGGCGCGGCGGGCGATCGGTGTTCCCCTCAATGAGGGCGCGGTGGCGGTGATTCGCCGGCAGCTCGGCAAGCATCTGCACCGGGTTTTCGTTGGCCACGATGGGAAGCCGCTGGATTTCTGGACCACGCCGGCGAGGAAGGGCTGGGAGTCGGCCTGCAAACAGGTCGGTATTGAGGACTTCCGCTGGCACGATCTACGGCATACGCGGGCGAGTTGGCACGTGCAGCAAGGCACTCCGCTCTATGTGCTAAAGGAGCTTGGGGGTTGGGAAACGCTCGAGATGGTGAAACGGTACGCCCATCTCGCCCCTGAGCACCTCAAGGAGTACGCGGAGCGGGTGAGCCTCAGCGCTACGTCACAAATGCGGCACAGGGACGTAGCGGGAAGTACCGAGGCAGTAATCTAAGTACTGGTGCCGGAAGAGAGACTCGAACTCTCATGGTGTTGCCACCGGCGGATTTTGAGTCCGCTGCGTCTACCGGTTCCGCCATTCCGGCTGATTGGAGATAAGGCGGCGAAATTATAATTCGCGCGGATGCTCGTCTCCGAGTTCGACTACGAGTTGCCGGCCGAGCTCATCGCCCAGCACCCCGCCCCCGAACGCACCGCAAGCCGACTGCTGCACCTCGATGCGCGCGGCGCGCTGCACGACCTGCGTTTCACCGATCTGCCGCGGCTGGTCGATGAACGCGATGCCGTCGTGCTCAACGACACGCGCGTCATCCGGGCGCGCCTTTCCGGTCGCAAGCCGAGCGGCGGACGGGTCGAGCTCTTCGTCGAGCGAGTGCTCGATGGGCGCGCGGCGCTCGCGCTGATGCGCGCGGGGCATTCGCCAAAGCCGGGCACGCTGGTGCATTTCGGCGATGCCAGCGCGACGGTCGAAGGCCGCGAGGGCGAGCTCTATCGCGTGCGGTTCTCCGAGGACGTCGAACGCGTGCTCGAGCGCCATGGCAGCATACCGCTGCCTCCCTACATCACCCACCCACCGACGAGCGAAGATGCCGAGCGCTACCAGACCGTCTATGCCGCGAGCCCCGGCGCCGTGGCCGCGCCGACGGCCGGACTGCATTTCGATCAGGCGATGCTGGAACGCCTGCGCGCGCGCGGCGCCCACGTCGAGACGCTCACGCTGCACGTCGGGTTCGGCACCTTCCAGCCGATCCGGACCGAATCGGTCGAGGCGCACCGCATGCATCGCGAGCGCTACTCCATTCCGCCGTCCACCATGCAAGCGATCAAAGGACGACGCGTGCTCGCAGTCGGTACGACGACGCTGCGCGCCCTCGAGAGCGCCGCGGCAAGCGGCGCCACGTCGGGAGAGACCGAGCTTTTCATCTATCCGGGCTATCCATTGCGCGTCGTGAACCGCCTGCTCACCAATTTCCACCTGCCGAAGTCGACGCTCTTCATGCTGGTCTGCGCCTTTGCCGGGCGCGAGACGATGCTCAACGCTTATCGTCATGCCGTCGAGCAGCGCTACCGGTTCTTCTCCTACGGCGACGCCATGCTGATCGACCGATGAAATTTGCGATCTCGCATCGCGACGCGGGCGCGCGCCGGGGCGTGCTCGAGCTGAGCCACGGCCGCGTCGACACGCCGGCCTTCATGCCGGTCGGCACCTACGGCACCGTCAAGGCGATGTCGCCGGACGAGCTGCGCGCGATCGGCGCGCAGATCGTGCTCGGCAACACCTTCCACCTCTGGCTGCGCCCGGGGCTCGAGGTGGTCGAAAGACACGGCGGCCTGCACCGCTTCATGGGTTGGGACGGCCCGATCCTCACCGATTCGGGCGGCTTCCAGGTCTTCAGTCTCGGCGCGCTGCGCAAGATCACCGAGGAAGGCGTGCACTTCGCATCGCCCGTGAACGGCGATCGCCTCTTCCTCACACCCGAGGAGTCGATGCGCATCCAGCAGGTGCTCGACTCCGATATCGCCATGGCCTTCGACGAGTGCACGCCTTATCCGGCGACCGAAGCGGAAGCGCGGCAGTCGATGGAGCTCTCGATGCGCTGGGCCGAGCGCTCGAAGCGCGCCTGGAAGGGGCCTAATGCGCTCTTCGGCATCGTCCAGGGCGGCGTCTACCCGGAGCTGCGCGCGCAATCGGTCGAGCGCCTGGTGCAGATCGGCTTCGAGGGCTACGCGATCGGCGGCCTCGCCGTCGGCGAGCCGCCCGAAGATCGCCGGCGCATCCTCGCCAGTACCCGCCTGCCGGAAGGGCAGCCGCGCTATCTCATGGGCATGGGAACGCCGGAGGACCTGATCGAAGCGGTGACGGCCGGCATCGATCTTTTCGACTGCGTGCTGCCGACGCGCAATGCGAGGAACGGCTGGCTCTTCACCCGCCACGGCGACCTCAAGATCCGCAATGCCCGCCATCGCGACGACACCGGCCCGCTGGATACCGAGTGCGCCTGCTATACCTGCCGACATTTCACGCGTGCCTACCTCTACCACCTGCAGAAGGCGAACGAGATCCTCGGCGCGCGGTTGAACACGCTGCACAACCTGTACTACTACCAGGAACTCATGCGCACCCTGCGCGATGCGATCGAGGCGGGCACGCTCGCTTCGACCGCGGAGCGGCTCGTAGCAGAGCGGAAACGCTATAATTCCGCGCTTCCTCCAGAGCAATCCGAATAGGATTCGGCAGTGATCATCTCCCCAGCGTACGCGCAGTCCATCGGCGGCGGCGACCCGGGATTCATCGGCTTCCTGCCGATCATCCTGATGTTCGTGCTGCTCTACTTCCTCATGATCCGTCCGCAGATGAAGCGTGCGAAGGAGCAGAAGGCGATGATCGAGGCGCTGCAGAAGGGCGACGAAGTGGTCACCTCGGGCGGCATCGTCGGGCGAATCACCAAGCTCACCGACCAGTATGTGACCGTCGAGGTGGCCCCGAACACCGAGGTGGTGGTGCAGCGTTCGGCCGTGCAGGTACCCCTTCCCAAGGGGACATTGAAAACCCTCCAGTAGCAAGTGAACCGCTTCCCCACCTGGAAGTACGCGCTCATCGCGCTGGTGATCGCGGCCGCCTTCCTCTACACGCTGCCGAACTTCTTCGGCGAATCACCCGCCGTGCAGGTGTCGAGCGCGAAGTCGACCGTGCATGTCGACACTGCGCTCGTCGGCAAGGTCGAGGATGCGCTGAAGAACGGCAACGTGCCCTACCGCGGCATCCTGCTGGACCAGTTCGGCGTGCGAGTGCGCTTCGCGGATCCGGACACCCAACTCCGCGCGAAGGACGTCATCGATCGCGCGCTCAATCCGGATCAGGGCGACAAGGTCTACTCGGTCGCGCTCAACCTGCTTTCGGCATCCCCCGATTGGCTCACCGCGATCCATGCGCTGCCGATGTATCTCGGGCTCGACCTGCGCGGCGGCGTGCATTTCCTGCTGCAGGTCGACACGGCGGCCGCGGTCACGAAGCGCGTCGAGAACATTGCCGCCGACCTGCGCACGCAGCTACGCGAGAAGAACATCCGCTATGGCGGCATCGCGCGCGAAGCCCAGACGATCCGCATCCGCTTTCGCGAGCAGGCCGCGCGCGAGCAGGCGCGTGCCTACATCCTCGACAACATCCCCGACCTCGTCGTGAACGAGCGCGACGACGGCGAGAACCTCCTGCTCGTCGCGACCGTGAAACCCGATTTCCAGAAGCGCGTGATGGAGACGGCGCTGCAGCAGAACATCATGACGCTGCACAAGCGCGTGAACGAATTGGGTGTTGCCGAGCCCGTGATCCAGCAGCAGGGCGTGGACCGCATCGTGGTCCAGCTCCCGGGCGTGCAGGACACCTCGCGAGCAAAGGAGATCCTCGGCCGCACCGCAACCCTGGAAGTGCGACTGGTCGACGAGGAAGCGATGCGCTCCAACTCGACTTTCGGCGTCGACGTCTTCCCCGAGCGGCGGCGCGACGGCTCGATCGGCCAGATCCCGGTGAAGAAGCAGGTCTATGTCACGGGCGAGCAGTTCATCGGCGCTTCGGCCACCTTCGACCAGGACCAGCGCCCCGCGGTCGCGGTCGAGCTCGACGACGCCGCAGGCCGCGTCATGCGCCAGGTGACGCGCGAGAACGTGAAGCACCTGATGGCCATCCTCCTCTTCGAGAAGGGCAAGGGCGAGGCCATCTCCGTGGCGACGATCCAGAGTGAATTCGGCAGCCGCTTCCAGATCACCGGCGCCTTCACGCCGAACGAGACCCGCGATCTCTCGCTTCTCATCCGGGCCGGCGCGCTCGCGGCGCCGATGGAGATCATCGAGGAGCGGACCGTCGGCCCGAGCCTTGGCCGCGACAACATAAGCAAGGGCTTCCACGCGACGCTGTGGGGCTTCACCGCCATTGTCGTGTTCATGTCGATCTACTACCTGGTGTTCGGCCTGATCTCCTCCCTCGCGCTGGCTGTGAACCTCCTGCTGCTGATCGCCCTGCTCTCCTTGCTGCAGGCCACCTTGACCTTGCCCGGCATCGCGGCCATCGCCCTCACGCTCGGCATGGCGATCGACTCGAACGTGCTGATCAACGAGCGAATCCGCGAGGAGCTGCGCGGCGGCGCCACCCCGCAAGCCGCCATCGCTGCAGGCTATGAGCGAGCGTGGGGCACGATCCTCGACTCCAACATCACCACGCTTATCGTCGGCCTCTCGCTCCTGATGGTGCCGGGCGCGGTGCGCGGCTTCGCGGTGGTGCACTGCCTGGGCATCATGACTTCGATGTTCTCGGCGGTGCTGGTGTCGCGCGCCCTCGTCAACCTCACCTACGGCCACCGCCGCCGCGTCGCGCGGCTCGCGATCGGCAACACCGCCTGGAAATAGCCCGGACCGCCTGAATGGAATTCTTCAAGATCCGCCGGACGATTCCCTTCATGCGGCATGCGTTGGTGTTCAACGTCATATCGCTCATCACGTTCATCGCGGCGGTCTTTTTCCTCTGGCACCGCGGGCTCAACTACTCGGTCGAATTCACCGGCGGCACGCTGATCGAAGTCGCCTACCAGGAAGCGGCGAAAGTCGACGGCATCCGCCAGGCGCTGGAGAAGGCGGGCTACAAGGCCGAAGTGCAGAACTTCGGCTCGTCGCGCGAGGTGCTGATCCGCATGCATCTCGAAGCCAACCCGTCGAGCTCCGAGGTGGCGCAGAAGGTGATGGGCGTGCTGAAGCAGGAGGATGCCTCCGCCGAGCTGCGGCGCGTGGAGTTCGTCGGGCCGCAGGTCGGGCGCGAGCTGGTCGACCTGGGGCTCGTCGCCCTGCTGGTCACCGCGGTCGGCATCGTTCTGTACCTGTGGCTGCGCTTCGAATGGCGCTTCGGCGTCTCGGGCATCATCGCCAACCTGCACGACGTGGTGATCATCCTCGGCTTCTTCGCCTTCTTCCAGTGGGAGTTCTCGCTGCCGGTGCTCGCCGCCGTGCTCGCCGTGCTCGGTTATTCGGTGAACGAGTCGGTGGTCGTGTTCGACCGCGTGCGCGAGAACTTCCGCAAGATGCGCAAGGCGACCACGCCGCAAATCATCGACAGCGCGATCACCGGCGTCATCTCGCGCACCATCATCACGCACGGCTGCACGCAGATGATGGTCACTACGATGCTCATTTTCGGCGGCGAGGCGCTGCACTACTTCGCGCTCGCGCTCACTATCGGCATTCTCTTCGGCATCTACTCTTCCGTGCTCGTGGCGAGCCCGCTCGTCATGTGGCTCGGCGCGAAGCGCGAGCAGTTCGTGAAGCCCGGCCGCAAGCCGCGCAGCGGCGACGAGCACGAAGGCGCCGTGGTCTAGCTACTTCAGTATTTGCACCAGGTTCGAGTAGTCGTCGGTCCAGGTCCGCCATTCCGGCTTGTCCTCGGCCTGCACCGCGCCCGCGTCGACGATGGCTGGCGCCTCGAGCGCGGCTGCGTCGCGCGAGACGAGCACCCAGTCGCTGCGCGACTTGATGCTCTTCTGGTCGTCATTGTCGTCATCGGCGACGAGCACCGCATGGAGGTTCAGCTCCTTGGCAAGACGCGCCACGACGGGGATGAGGTCCAGGAAGCGGTTGGAGACGTGGAAGGCGACGATGCCGTCCGGCTTCATGTGGCGCTCGTAGGTCTCGAGCGCATCGCGCGTGATGAGATGCACGGGAATCGCATCGCTCGAGAAGGCGTCGACCGCCAGCACGTCGAAGTTCTCCGGCGGCTCGCGCTCGAGGCTCAGGCGCGCGTCGCCGAGCGCGATGTCGACGCGCGCCGGGCTGTCGCCCAGGAAGGTGAAGTCGCTGCGCGCGATGCCGATGACGTTGGCATCGATGTCGTAGAAACGGAACACGTCGCCTTTGCGCCCGTACGCCGCGATGGTGCCCGTGCCAAGGCCGATGATGCCGACACGCACCGGATGGTCCTCCTTGGAACGAATCGCCGCGCCGATGCCCGAGGTTTCCGTGTAGTACGTCGTGAGCATGTGGCGCAGGCTCGGGCTCATGTACTGCTCGCCATGCATGATCGTGCCGTGCACGAGGCGCCGCAGGTGCGAGTCGTCGCTCGCGACACCGTATTCCTTGACGCGCAGCACGCCGTAGAAGCTGCGCTTCGCGACGAGCACATCCTTCTGATTGCGAAAGCCGTCGTAGGTGGCACTGCCGGCCACGCCGACCAGCGCGAGGAGCGCGAGCACATACGCCACGCGTCCCAGGTTCATGAAGCACAGCGTGGCGAGGAGCGCTACCGCCGTGAGCCCCACGCCAAGCTCGAAGTAGCCCGTGAAGGCGAGCGGCGCCATCACGGCGACGAAGAGGCCACCGAGCGCGCCGCCGGCCGAGACGGTGAGGTAGAACGCGGTCAGGTGGGCCGGCGCCGGCCGCCTGCGGTAGAGCTCGCCGTGGCAGAAAAGGCACCCGATGAAGAGGCCAGGCAGGAAGACCCCCAGCTGGAGGCCGAGCCGATAGTGGTAGTCGGTGTCAATGAGGAGCCATGCCATCGCAATGAGCGCGATCAGGATGAGCGGCCAGAGATACCCGGGCTGGTACCAGCTCTTGCCTTCGAAGGCGACGATGAACGTGGCGAGGTACAGCGTCAGCGGCACGAGCCATAGCAGCGGCACCGACGCGACGTTCTGCGTGAGATGGTTCGTGACCGCGAGGAGCAGCACCGAGCCGCTCGCCGAGAGCGCGAGCCACCACGCATAAGCCGATTTCGCGACCGGCGCGGCAGCGCGAGCCTCGGCCGCCGGCGCCGCCTGAGGCGTGCGCCAGGCGACCGCCGCGCAAATCAGCACGAATGCGGCGAAGAGCCAGGACCACAGATCGACCTGCTCGCGCGCGGCGAATACCGGCTCGACGAAGAACGGATAGCCGAGCAGCGCGATGAGCGAGGCGAAGTTCGAAAGGGCAAACAGGCGGTACGGGTTTTCGTCCGGACGCGCCCGTGCGAACCACGCCTGGATGAGCGGGCTGGTCGAGGCGAGGAGGAAGTAGGGCAACCCTACCGTGGCGCCGAGGAGAAGCAAGATGCGTGAGATCGGCTCCTGCTCGCCCGTCGGCTTCCAGCCCTGCGCGGGCATGATCGGCAGCGTCGCGAGCGCGGCGAGGAGCAGCGCGGTATGAACGATCGGCGCGTAGCGACCCCGCAGCTTGCCGAGCGCATGCGCGTACGCATAGCCGGCGAGCAGCACGACCTGGAAGAAGAGCATGCAGGTGGTCCAGACCGCGGCGCTGCCGCCGAACCACGGCAGGATGAGCCGCGCGATCAGTGGCTGCACCAGGAACAGCAGGAACGACGACAGGAAAATCGTTGCCGCGTAGATCATCGCGGACGGGCTAGATACGCCGCGCGAGTTCGGCTGCGAGCCCGGTGTATCGGGCCGGCGTCAGCGCGAGCAGGCGCTTCTTCGCCTCCTGAGGAATCGGCAGCGACTTCACGAACTTTGCGAGCGAGCGGCGTTCGAGCCGCTTGCCTCGGCTGATGGCCTTCAGCTTCTCGTACGCGTCGGCAACGCCGTAGCGGCGCATGACCTGCTGGACTGCCTCGGCGAGCACTTCCCAGTTGGCATCCAGGTCCGCCGCGAGCCGGCGGCCATCGACCTGCAGCTTGCCCAAGCCCCGCTGCGCGGACGCATAGGCGAGCAGCGTGTGCCCCAGGGCCGCGCCGATGTTGCGCTGGGCAGTAGAGTCGGAAAGGTCGCGCTGCCAGCGCGACACCGGCAGCTTGTCGGCGAGATGGCGCAGGAGCGCATTCGCTATGCCGATGTTCCCCTCGGAGTTCTCGAAGTCTATCGGGTTCACCTTGTGCGGCATCGTCGAGGAGCCTACTTCGTCCGCCTTGGTCTTCTGCGAGAAATAGCCGAGCGAGATGTATCCCCAGAGGTCGCGGTCGAGGTCGAGCAGGATGCTGTTGGCGCGCGCGTAGGCGTCGAGGAGCTCGGCGGTCCAGTCGTGCGGCTCGATCTGCGTGGTGTAGGCGTTGAACTCGAGGCCCAGGCGCTCGACGAAGCGGCGGCAGAACCGCTCCCAGCCGAAATCCGGATAGGCCATGAGGTGGGCGTTGTAGTTCCCCACCGCGCCGTTCGCCTTGCCGAGCACGCTGACGGCGGCAATCCGTTCCCTCGCGCGCGCGAGCCGCTGCGCGAAGTTCGCCATTTCCTTGCCGAGCGTCGTCGGCGTCGCGGCCTGGCCGTGGGTTCGCGAAAGCATGGGCACGGCGGCATGACGTCGCGCGAGGCCGCGCAGCGCCTCGATCAGCGAATCGAGGCGCGGCAGCATCACCTTCTCGCGCGACTCGCGCAGCATCAGCGCGTAGGAGAGATTGTTGATGTCCTCGGACGTGCAGGCGAAGTGGATGAACTCGAGCCCGCCCTGCGCCTCCGTGTTCTTCCCTAGCTTCGAGCGCAGCCAGTACTCGATCGCCTTGACATCGTGGTTGGTTTCGGCCTCGATGTTCTTGATGTGCTCGGCGTCTCGCTCGGCGAAGTCTTTCACCAGCCGGCGGAAAGCGGCCGCCGTCTTCGGCGTAAAGGGCTTCAATTCCTTTAGCGCGCGCTCGGCGGCGAGCGCCTGGAGCCACTCGAGCTCGATGCGGACCCGGTAGGAAAAGAGCGCCTGCTCGCTGAAGTAGGCCCTCAGGGGATCGAGGGTCTTGGCGTACCGGCCGTCGAGGGGGGACAGCGCGGCGAGCGGCGATGGCATGGACCTCTATTATACGGGCGATGGCCATTTCTCTTCGACGCGTGAGCGCGGAAGCGCGTGCCTGCCGAGCCTGCAGCAAACATCTCGATCCGCGGCCCGTGTTTCGCGTCGGCGCAAGCGCGCACGTCCTTATCGTCGGTCAGGCACCGGGACGTCGTGTGCACGAAACCGGCATCCCATGGAACGATCCTTCGGGCGACGTGCTGCGCGAATGGCTCGCCATGGATCGCGACACCTTTTACGACACATCGCGCATTGCAATTGTCCCCGTGGGCCTCTGTTATCCGGGCACCGTGGAAGGCGCGGACTTGCCGCCGGCACCCCCCTGTGCGCCGCTGTGGCAGCCGAAGTTCCGGGCGGCGCTGCCGCACATCGCACTCACGTTGCTCGTGGGCTCCTATGCACAGCGCTATCACCTCGGCGCGAAGCGCAGACCATCATTGACAGACACCGTGCGCGCCTATCGTGAATACCTGCCGGAGTTCTTTCCGCTGCCGCATCCGAGCTGGCGCAACCAGGGTTGGCTGAAGACGAACCCGTGGTTCCTGACCGATGTCATCCCCGCGCTGAGGCGGCGCGTTAAAGCCTCTTTACGATCGTATAATCGCGCGCCCTTATGAAACTCCTCGCCTCGCTTGCCAGTCCCTACACGCGGAAGGTGCGCGTCGTGCTCGCCGAGAAGAAGATCGAATGCGAGCTCGAGATCGTCGACGTGAATCCGGTGGAAAACCCGGTCAATGCGTCGAACCCGCTCGGCAAGGTGCCGACTCTCGTGCTCGACGATGGCATGGCGCTCTACGACTCCCGCGTGATCGTCGAGTTCCTCGACGCACGCTCGCCCATCAACCGGCTGATCCCCGACGAGACGCGCGACCGCGTCGCGGTGCGCCGCTGGGAAGCGCTTGCCGACGGCGTGCTCGATGCGGGCCTGCTCGTGCGCTACGAAGCGCTGCGCGACAAAAGGGAGCGCAGCAAGTCCTGGGTCGACAAGCAGGTCGCGCGCATGCATCGCGGCGTCTCGGCGATCGCGCAGGAGCTCGAAGGACGCAACTGGTGCCACGGCGACCGCTATTCGCTCGCCGACATCGCGGTCGGCTGCTGCCTCGGCTGGCTCGATTTCAGGAAGCCCGGCGACGTCGACTGGCACGCGCAGTACTCGGGGCCAGCGCAGCACTACAAGAAACTGATGGAACGCGCGGCATTCGCCGACACTGTCCCCGTCGCCCCTAAGTAATCACCCCTCCGCCGAGGCAGGCGTCACCGTCGTAGAGCACGACCGATTGTCCGGGCGTTACCGCCCACTGCGGGGTTGCGAACTCGACCTCGATCTCGGTTTCCAGCACATGACTTAGCGTGCACGGCGCGTCGGCCTGTCGGTAGCGCGTCTTCGCAGTGTGCTGCGAGCGCTCGCCGGGCGCCGACCCGGCGATCCACGACGTCTCATCCGCCGCGAGCGCGCGCTTCATGAGCAGCGGATGGTCGTGGCCTTGGACCACGACCAGCTTGTTCGCAGCCAAGTCTTTCCCCGCCACATACCAGGGCTCACCGGCCCCACCGATGCCGATGCCTTTGCGCTGCCCGATCGTGTAGAACGCAAGGCCGATGTGTTCCCCGATCACGCGGCCTTTTTCGTCGACCATCGGCCCGGGGGCCTTCGGCAGGTAGCGGTTGAGGAACTCGCGGAACGGGCGCTCGCCGATGAAGCAGATGCCCGTCGAGTCCTTCTTCGCATGGTTCGGCAATCCCGCTTCCAGGGCGATGCGGCGCACCTCGCTCTTCTTCAGCTCGCCAACCGGAAACATCACCCGCGAGAGCTGCTCCTGCGTCAGCCGATGCAGGAAATAGCTTTGGTCCTTGGACGCGTCCTTGCCACGCAGCAGCTGGTATTTGCCGTTCTGCGCGACGCGGGCATAGTGGCCGGTGGCGATCTTGGTCGCGCCGAGGCGCAGGGCGTGGTCGAGGAACGCCTTGAACTTGATCTCGGCGTTGCACAGCACGTCGGGATTGGGCGTGCGGCCCGCCGAGTACTCGCGCAGGAATTCCGAGAACACGCGGTCCTTGTATTCGGCGGCGAAGTTCACCGCCTCGAGCTCGATGCCGATCACGTCGGCGGCCGCGGCGGCGTCGATCAGGTCCTGCCGCGTCGAGCAGTACTCGTCGGTGTCGTCGTCTTCCCAGTTCTTCATGAAGAGGCCGACCACGTCGTGGCCTTCGCGCTTGAGGAGCAGCGCGGCGACCGAAGAATCCACGCCGCCCGACATGCCGACGACGATCCTCATGCGAACTCCCGCGACAGCACATCGAGCGGGTAGCGTCGGCCCGAGACATAGTCCTCAACGCATTTCAACACGAGGGGCGAGCGATGGTCCGCTTTGCGCGCCTTCAACTCCTCGATTGTCATCCAATGGAGCTGCACGATCTCCTTATCGAGCTTGCGGTCCTTATGGAAAGCGCCCGGCTCGCCGGCGAAGCAGAAGCGCAGGAACGTGACGTCCTTGGCGGCGTAGTGCCAGCGATAGACACCGACCAGCGACCGCGGCTCGAAGTCATGCGCGGTCTCCTCGAGCACCTCGCGGCGGCAGGCGGCGACGAGCGACTCGCCGGGGTCGAGGTGTCCCGCCGGCTGGTTCAGCACCAGGCGGCCGTCGATCCTCTCCTCGACGAAAAGGAACCGCCCGCCGCCCTCGATCACCGCGGCGACCGTCACGCTCGGCTTCCAGATCATGCTGCTTTTCGGGTGTTTTTCTTGATGAAGTCGGCCATGCGCTGCACGCCTGCCTCGATCGCCTTGTTGGACGCGGCATACGAGAAGCGCACATGCTGGCCTTCGCCCGGCACGCGGCTGCCGAAATGGATATCGGCGAGCACGGCGACGCCGGCTTCGTCGAGCAGGCGCTTGCGGAACTCCTCCGAATGCGCCGCGCCGATGCGGCGGCAAGCCTCGGTCACGTTCGGCCACGCGTAGAACGCGCCGCCGGGCACCTGGCAGGTCACCCCGGGCACCTCGTTCAGAAGGCGCACGATCAGGTCGCGACGCTCGAGGAAGCTCTCGCGCATCTTCTGCGCGGCTTCCTGCGGCCCATTGATCGCCTCGACGGCGGCCCACTGGCTGATCTGCGAAGCGCACGAATCGGTGTTGGTGATCCAGCGCGTGAAGACCGGCGCAAGCGCCGGGTTCGACGTGAAGCCGATGCGCCAGCCGGTCATTGCCCAGGTCTTGGAGGCGCCATCCGAAATGATGGTGCGCTCGTACATTCCGGGCACTTGGGCGATCGAAAAGAAATCTCCTACATACGCGAGGCGCGAGTAGATCTCATCGGCATAGACCCAGACCTGCGGATGCTTCTTCAGCACCGCGGCGATGGTTTCCAGCTCCTTGCGCGTCAGGCAGCCGCCGGTCGGGTTGTGCGGATAGTTGAGGATGAGGAGCTTCGTCCTGGGCGTGAGCAGGCGCTCGAGCTCGGCCGGGTCGAAGGAGAAGCTGCGCTTCTCGTGCAGGTGGATCGGCACCGGTCTTGCGCCGTTCGCGAGGATCTGCGACTCGTAGATCGGGAAGCCCGGGTTGGGGTAGATCACCTCGTCGCCCGCGCCGTAATCGGTGGTCGAGAGGATGGCGTAGGCGATGAAGGGCTTCGCGCCCGCACCCACCACGACGTCTTCTGCGCGGATCGGCAGGCCGCCGCGCATCTTGCCGAGATATTTCGCCGCCGCCTCGCGCAACTCGTCTATGCCGGCGGAGGGCGTGTAGCCGTGTCTTCCACCCTTGATCGCCCGGATCGCCGCCTCCTGCACGTTTTCGGGCGCGGGGAAATCCGGCTGGCCGATGCAGAAGCTGATGATGTCCTTCCCCGCGCGCGCAAGCGCATTCACTTCGGCCAGCACGACGAAGGCGTTCTCGGTTCCTAGGCTGTTGGCCCTGCGGCTGATCTGCGGCATGGGGAGCGGCCGTCGAAAATCATTATTATGCCGTCCCATGCTGGTCAACTGCGTCGCGTATGAGGAAGGCCGCAAGCTCGCCGACATCGACAAGCGCGACATCCGCAACTATCTGCACCGTCCGGGCTGCTTCGTCTGGGTGGCGCTGCGCGACGCGACCGAGGAGGAGCTCACCGAGATGCAGGAGGAGTTCGACCTGCATCCGCTCGCGGTCGAGGACGCGCGCCACGGCCACCAACGGCCGAAGATCGAGGAGTACGGCGACCTGCTCTTCGTGGTCGTGAATACGGTGGACGTGGTCGGCGATGAGCTGAAGGTCGGAGAAGTGGACATCTTCGTTGGCCGCAATTACGTCCTGTCGGCGCGCCAGCATAGCGAGCAGGGTTTCCTCGGCGTGCGCGCACGCACCGAACGCGAGCCGGAGCTCCTTCGCAACGGCTCCGGCTACGTGCTCTATGCGCTGATGGATGCGGTCGTCGATCGGTTTTTCCCGGTACTCGACGCCGTCGAGGGCGAGTTCGAGGCGGTCGAGCTCGAGCTGTTCTCCGCGAAAGATCCCCGGTCCACCATCGAGTCGCTCTATTACGTGAAACAGAAACTGACGACGCTCAAGCACTCGACCGGGCCGATGCTCGAGTACACCGGCAGGCTCTTCGGCGGACGGGTACCGCAGGTCTGCGCGGGCCTGGGCGAATACTTTCGTGACGTCTACGACCACCTGATTCGCCTCAACCAATCGATCGATTCGATGCGCGACACGGTGAACACCGCCATCCAGGTGAACCTCACGTTGCTGACGATCAACGAAACCGAGGTCACCAAGCGCCTCGCAGCCTGGGGAGCGCTCATCGCCGTTCCGACTTTCATCGCCAGCGTCTACGGCATGAACTTCAAGCACATGCCGGAACTTGAGTGGGAGTACGGCTACCCCCTGATGCTCGGGAGCATGGCGGCGATCGACGGCTGGCTCTTCACACGTTTTCGCAAAGCGCGCTGGCTGTAGTCAGTTTCGCGCAAGCTTATCCGGCC
Source organism: Burkholderiales bacterium (assembly GCA_035632415.1). Classification (GTDB taxonomy): domain Bacteria; phylum Pseudomonadota; class Gammaproteobacteria; order Burkholderiales; family SG8-39; genus SCGC-AG-212-J23. Next base: position 14,648 of record DASQGW010000141.1, read on the forward strand.
GTACTGCGGCACACTTACGGCCTTCCTTTTTTGGGGAGGAACAAACAATGAACAAGAGAGACCAGGGCGGCTTCACGCTGGTCGAGATCGCCATCGTGCTGGTCATCATCGGGCTCCTGCTCGGCGGCATCCTGAAGGGCCAGGAGATGATCACGCAGGCCAAGATCAAGAACGTGATCGCCGACTACTCCGGCATCTCGGCGGCCTACCACGGCTACGTCGATCGCTACAAGAAGATCCCCGGCGACGATCCTTGCGCCGGCGGCGTCGTCACGGTCGGCAACTGCGGCACCACCACCGGGCGCTGGACCGGCGCTACCGCGGGTAACGGCGATGGCGTCGTTGCAGGGGCCTACGCCACCACGACCGCGACGGACGAGTCGCGCCTGTGGTGGGATCACCTGCGCCGTGCGGGCTTCGTCTCGGGCGTGGGCGACCAGCAGCCGTTCAATGCGCTCACCGGTCAGATCGGCGTGCAGACGGGCGACACGGCGAGCGCCGCGGCGCTCGGTAGCGACGCGGCCGGCACGGGCGGCTTCTCGGGGCTGATCATCTGCTCGGCGAACCTGCCGGACAAGATCGCGATCGCCGCGGACACGCAGATGGACGACGGCGTGCCGAATTCCGGCTCCGTGCGCGGCCAGTTGCAGGCGGCGCCGAACCCGGCGGTGGCGAAGCAGGCGGCAACGGCCTACGCCGAGACCGGCACCAACGTCTACCTGCTTTGCAAGGCGTTCTAGCTCGCCGGGCGGATGATGCGTTGCCAGCCGTTCGGGCACTCTTGGACCTCGGGGTAGTGCTCGCCTAGCGAGGGGCAATAGATCTCGCCGGAATCCGCGTCCGGCTTGCCCTCGAACTTCTCCACGTACACCGGCGGCGGCTCGCTGCTCGCCGCATAGACCGGTGGGTAGTAGTAATACAGGGGGTAGTTATAGGGATACCACGGCGAGGGATACCACGGCGAGGGATACCACGGCGCGCCGAAATAGAACGCGCTGCCGACAAAGGCCGCGCGGTGATGGTGAGGATGGCGCGAGCCGATCCTCTCCGCCCACGCCGGTGGCGCCAGGAGGACGATCGCAAGTACCGCGGCCAAAATCCGGCTCACGTTGCGCATTATCGACCTTGGACAGCGCACCGATCCCTAGAATTCCGCCCGGATCACGTCCCAGCTCACCGCAATCCGGGAATCACCCTGCTTCTCGATCAAGCCGACGCGCGCGAGCGCGCTCACGTCGGTGTGCACGTTCTTGTAGTCGCGGCCCAACAGCTTGGCCAATTGATAGATCGACGCCGGACCGCTCTCGCGCAGCCGGTCGAGGAGCTCCCAGCGCGCCGGCGTCAGCGTACGCGCGAGGAGCGGCAAATCCTCGAGCGACAGCACACGCAACCGGTCGAGCTTGCGTCCCTCCGCGCGCCGGTTCCACGCCGCTTCGAAGCGATCGAGCGCATCGCGCGCGTCGCCAAGGCGCAGCTCGACAGTCCTAGCCAAGCCGCCCTCCCGCGGCTTCCACGTCTCGCTCGAAGTCGTAGCGCAGCTGCTCGACCGACTTGAACTCGTACGGCGCGCTGCGCCCACGGACGCTGCGCCGGCCGTTCTCGTACACCACTCGGTCGCCATAAGCGAGGTGATAGCGCAGATCGTCGCCGAGCTCGATCGTCACCAGCGCGTCGCCGAGCAGGATGGTTTCCTCGAGCAGCATATATGGCTTATAACACCATAACCCGGGTGCGGTAAAATGACGCGGTGAAGGACTTCTTCAACCCCTACGCGCACGGTTTCGTGCGGCTCGGCGTCGCCACGCCGCTCGTGCGCGTGGGCGATCCCGATTACAACCTCGAGGCCACGCTCGGCCTCATGCGAGGGGCGGCGCGAAAGAAAGTCCTGCTCGTGGTCTTCCCCGAGCTCGGCCTGTCCGCCTATAGCTGCGAAGACCTGTTCCATCAGCAGGCGCTGCTCGATTCGGCCGAGGATGCGCTGCGGCGGCTGCTGGCGCAGACCCGGCAGCTGAAGCTCGCGGCGCTGGTTGGCCTGCCGCTCGCGCTCGACGGCCGGCTCTATAACTGCGCGGCGCTGATCAGCCAGGGGCGCCTGCTCGGCGTGGTGCCGAAAACCTACCTGCCGAACTACCGCGAGTTCTACGAGGGACGGCAATTCACGCCGGGCGATGCCGCCCTGCAGCGCGAGATCACGCTCGCCGGGCAGCGCGCACCGTTCGGCACCGATCTCATCTTCCGGCTCGCCGAGCAGCGCGACTTCGTCCTGCACGTGGAGATCTGCGAGGACCTGTGGGTCCCGGCACCGCCCTCCTCCTACGCCTCGCTCGCGGGCGCGACGGTGATCGCCAATCTTTCGGCGTCCAACATCGTCGTCGGCAAGGAAGGCTACCGCCACCAGCTCGTGGCGAACCAGTCGGCGCGCTGCATCGCCGCCTACCTCTACAGCGCGGCGGGCCAGGGCGAGTCGACGACCGACCTTGCCTGGGACGGTCACGCGTTCGTCTACGAGAACGGCACGCTCCTCGCCGAATCGCGGCGCTTCGCCCGGGAGCCGCAGCTTGCGCTCGCGGACGTCGATCTCGGCCGGCTGCAGGCCGACCGCATGCGCCAGAACACCTTCGGCGCCTCGGCGCTGCGCCACCGCGCAGAGGTCGAGCGCTTCCGCAACATCGAATTCTCGCTACCGCTGCCGGGCGGCCGCCTGCCGCTCGAGCGGCGGGTCGAGAAGTTTCCCTACGTGCCGAGCGACGCGGCGAACCGCAGCTATCGGTGCGAAGAGGTCTATCGCATCCAGGTCGAGGGCCTGGCGACGCGCATGCGCGCCACGGGCACGAAAAAGCTCGTCATCGGCGTCTCCGGCGGACTCGACTCCACCCACGCCCTGATCGTCTGCGCGCGCGCGATGGACGAGCTCGGGCTGCCCCGCCGCAACATCATGGCCTACACCATGCCGGGCTTCGCCACGAGCTCGCGCACCAAGAACCAGGCCTGGCAGCTGATGCGCGCAGTCGGCGCCACCGCCGAGGAGATCGACATCCGTCCGTCGTGCCTGCAGATGCTGAAGGACATCGGACACCCCTTCGCGAAGGGCAGGAAGACCTACGACATCGCCTTCGAGAACGTCCAGGCGGGCGAGCGCACGAGCCACCTGTTTCGGCTGGCCAACCAGCACGGCGGCTTCGTCGTCGGCACGGGCGACCTTTCGGAGCTCGCGCTCGGCTGGTCCACCTACGGCGTCGGCGACCACATGTCGCACTACAACGTGAACGCGAGCGTGCCGAAGACGCTGATCCAGTACCTGATCGGCTGGATCGCCGAGTCGAAGGAGTTCAGCGAGGAAGTGCAGCGCGCGCTGCGCCGGGTGCTCGAGACCGACATCAGCCCCGAGCTCGTTCCCGGCAAGCAGAACACCGAGAGCTCGGTCGGCCCCTACGAGCTGCAGGACTTCCACCTCTACTACACCCTGCGCTTCGGCTACGCGCCGACCAAGGTCGCCTTCCTCGCGTGGTGCGCCTGGCGCGACAAGTACAGCCTCGGCCAGATTCGCAAATGGCTCGGCGTCTTCCTCAAGCGCTTCTTCCAGACGAGCCAGTACAAGCGCAGCGCGATTCCCAATGCGCCGAAAGTCGGCTCCGGCGGCTCGCTCTCGCCGCGCGGCGACTGGCGCGCGCCCTCGGACGGCAATGCCGACGCCTGGCTGCGCAACCTGGCGGAAGTGCCCGCCTCTAGTCGCCCGTAGGCGTCATTTGCATCCCAGGTTGCAGCCGTCGTCGAACACGATGCGCCAGGCGCCGCCCGGCTCGCGACGCCAGGTCGAGTAGAAGCGCGCGAACTGCTTGCCTTCGTCGTCGAACACCGGACCCGTGGAATAGCCCAGGCCGCCGGAATCGAGCACCTGCACGCGGTCGGGTTTCCAGGAAAAGGGCGCCTTCGGCTCGGTATAAAAGCGCCTCCAGTGTTCGGCCACCGCGCTCTTGCCGCGAAGCGGCTTGCCGCCATTGAGGAACACTGCCTCGTCCGAGAGAAAGGAGACGAAGGCGCGATGGTCGCGATCGGCCATGGTCTTGGCGAACGCGAGCTCGGTGTCGGTGAGCCGCCTTTGCAGCGTTGCGTTGTCCGGCCGCGGCTCGGCGCTCGCGCAGGCGCCGAGGAGCGCAACCGGTGCGGACGCAAGGAGACTGCGCCGGTTCACGTCCCGTCTCCAGCGAGCAGGAAGTCGCGCACGATTGCGATCTGGTCGGCATTGAGGAGCGTCGGCGCGTGGCCGACGCCGGGAATCTCGACCACCTTCGCCTTCGGGCCGCGGCTCGCCATGGCCTCCGCCGTCTCGCGCGACAGCAGGTCCGATTGCGCGCCGCGCAGCGCGAGCGTCGGGCTGCGGATCGCGTCGTACAGGTACCAGAGCTCGATGTCCTTGTCGGGAAGCGTCCGCTTGTACTCCTCGGCGATGCGCGGGTCGTAGTGCGGGCGCCATTTGCCGTCGGCATCCTTGCGCACCCAGTTCTCCGTCAGAAAGCGCCATTGCGCCTCGGTATGCGGACCGAACGGGGCCGACACGGCGCGCACGTATTTCTCCGCTTCCTCGACGGAGTTGAACACCGGCGTCTTGCCGAGGTACATGGCGATCCGCTCGAGGGCGACTTTCGCGATGACGGGCCCCGCATCATTCAGGATGAGCCGCTTCACCGGCGTGCCGGTCTGCGCGGCGAGCGCCATGCCGACCAGGCCGCCGAGCGACGTGCCGAGCCAGTTCACCGACTCGGCGTCGAGTCGCGCGATGAGGGTGACCAGGTCGGAAACATATTGCGGCACGGTGTAGAGCGTTGGATCGGCCAACCGATCGGAATCGCCGCGTCCCGCAAGGTCCGGGCAGGCAACGCGGAAGTGGCTGCACAGAGAGCGCGCCAGCTCGTCGAAGTCGCGCGAGGAGCGCGCAAGACCGTGTACGCACACCAGGACATCGCGATTGCGCGGGTCGCCCCATTCCACGTACGCCATGCGGTGCAGCCCCTTCGGGCTGATGCATTGCACCGAACGGCGGCGCGGCTCGGTCACGCCCGGTTCAGCCATTGCGCGACCAGCGCGGCGCGCACTGCTGCCGCATGCGCGTCGAGGGTCGAATACGGCTCGGCCCGCCGGCGCAGGAGCGCCAGCTTCTCGGATCTCAGGTTCGCGCCCCGCACCGGGTAGCCGTACTGCGCGTAGTGCGCGCGCTCGGTGGGCGCCTCCTCCTCGTCATACCAGAGCCACTCGTCGATGAGACGGAATGCGGCCTCCTCGAGCGCCTCGTCCGCGTCTTGCGGGCCGACCAGCGAGAGCTTCCCGTCCTCATAGCGGAAATAGGTGTGGCGATCGGCGCTCGCGGCGTAGCCGATCCAGCCGTCGCCTTGACGCTCGCAAATGAGCGCAAGCTCCAGGCGTCCCTCGTCGGCCACGTCGACTGCGACGCCGGCCACAGGCGCCTCGCCGCGCTCCTCGTTGACCACGCTGCCGTTCTCGATCACCGCGCGTCCTTGCTCCCCGTCGTGGCTCCATTCGGCCTCGACGCGCAGCTCCGGAAAATCGCCCGACGCCTGAGCAAATGCGGGGAACGGGATGCCCTTCTTCGGAATGAAGCGGTATTCGAGCATGTCCCCTTCATGATGCTCGGTGTAATCCTCGGCGTCCGGGTCGCGCACCAGGAGCCAGCGCAGCCGCTCGCGGAATTCGGCGAGCCGCCCGGCTCCTGTGATGCGCACGACCGCGGTGAACGCCATCAACCGCCGTACTTGAACGAGAGCGCAAGCCTCGCGCGGAATTGCGTCACCTTTCCGTTCTCGATCTTGACGTCGAGCTTCTCGATCTCGGCGATGCGCAGGTCGCGCAGCGTGCCGGCCGCAGTCTTCACTGCGCTCCTCGCCGCGTCCTCCCACGATTGCGAGCTCGTGCCAATCACCTGCGTGACGCGATAAACGGCGTTGCCGCCTTTCTTGGCCATGACGTTCCTCTCCTCTTGGATCGAGGGAAGACCCCCCGCAAAATCATTGTAGCCAATACCGCCCGCGGCGATGACGCTCCGTTTCCATCGTGAAATCGCTACCCAGATGGATCGACACTGCGCCGTCCAAATCGGTGCGCAATAGATGTGCACCTGCAGCGCGATAGCGCTCCAGCACCTCGGCATTCGGATGGCCGAAGCGACTGCGATAGCCGACCGGCACGATGGCCCAGCTCGGCGCTACGGCAGCGATGAACTCCTGCGTGGATGAGCTGCGGCTGCCGTGATGCGGCACGAGAAGCACGTCGGTTCTCGGCGCGCGGCCGCCGGCGATCATCTGCGCCTCCGCGCCGCGCTCGATGTCGCCGGTGATGAGAACGGAGTGCCCTGCCGCTACTACGCGCAGCACGCAGCTCAGGTTGTTGCGCCTTGGCGCGGGCGCATCGGGCACGGGATGCAAGAGCTCGAAGCGCACGCCATCCCATTCCCAGGCGTCGCTCGCCGTGCAGCGCCGCACTTGTGGCGCCAGACTGTTCAGTGGGTGCGCGGCCGGCAACGAAGACAAGAGCGCGCCCACCTCGAACGATTCCATGACGCTCAGCGCGCCGCCGATGTGGTCGTTATCCTCGTGGCTCAGCACCACGGCATCGAGCCGGCGAAGGCCGTCGCCCCGCAAGGCGGGCAGTATGACCCGCGAGCCGCTGTCGGCCTCCGCTCCCCAGGCGGGTCCGGCGTCGTAGAGGAGCGCATGCCCGGACGTGCGCACGAGAACGCCGAGTCCCTGGCCGACGTCGAACGTGGTGACCCAGGCGCCGCCGGGTGCGGGCGCCGGTGGCGCAATGACGAAAGCGGGCGCCATCAGCGCGAGACCGGCCAGGCGCCAGGGCACGCCGCGCGGCGCGAGCAGCCAGGCCGCGCCCGCCACGGCGGCGGCGATGGCCCACAGCGGCGGCACCTGCTGCTGCCAGAGCGCGCCCGGGAGTGCGGCACACCATTCGAGGAATTCGAGCAGCCACTGCACGAGTACCGCGCAGAGTTCCAGCAACGCGTCCACGGGTATGACTGCGGCGAGCAGTGCGAGTGGTGTGATGACGACGGAGACCAGCGGGATCGCGACCGCATTGGCGAGGGGGCCGGCAATCGAGATCTGGCCGAAAAGGAGCAGCGCCGCCGGGGCGAGGCCGACGGTGATCGCCCACTGGATGCGGCCCCATTGCCAGAGCTTCGACCCCGGCTTGCTCCAGCCCACGGCCGAATAGAAGATGAGCAGCACCGCGCCGAACGAGAGCCACAGGCCGGGCGAGAGCGGCGCCCACGGATCCATCAGCACGATGGCCGCCAGCGCGAGCGCGAGCGTGCGCCAGGGCGACGCAATGCGTCCGGACCACAGCGCAATCGCGACGACGCTCACCATCCAGAACGTGCGCTGCGCCGGCACGCCATAGCCTGCAATCAGCGTGTAGCCAAGCGCGCCGAGGATCGCCGCAAGAGCCGCGCTCTTCCGCGCCGGCAGCCGCAGCGCGAGCGCCGGCACGCGGCGCCAGATCGACCCGATGAGCCAGGCGAAGAGGCCCGAGACGAGCGTGACATGCAGTCCTGAGATGCTCATCAGGTGCGTGACGCCGGTGCGGTTGAAGAGCTGCCATTCTTCGCGCGAGATCGCGCGCTGGTCGCCCACCGCGAGCGCCGCGAGAATCCCGGCCGCCGGCGTCGCGCCAAGCACGGCGATGAAGCGATCGCGCACCGCCTCGCGGGCACGCTCGACCCCGTCGAGAAATGAATTGCGGACGCCCAGCCGCCGCGGCTCGGGGCGCGGGCGGATGTAGCCGGTTGCGCCGATGGCGCGCTCGAGGAGCCATGCCTCGTAGTCGAAGCCATGCGGATTGACGAGGCCATGCGGCCGCCGCAGCCTCACCGTGAACGCCCAGCGCTCGCCGGGGTGGAGCACGGGGGCGGAGGCCGGAGACTCCTCGTCCGGGGAGCCGCTCGGGTACCACGCGAGGAGCAGCTTCCTCGGCAGGGCGGATTCAGCCCCCTCCACGTCGAACTCGAAGCGCACGCTGCGCTCGGCGACTGCGGGAAGGCTGGACACGACGCCGATCACGGCTACGTCGCGGCCTTCGAGCTCGGCGGGAAGCCAGTCGCTCATGCGCCAGTGCGCGCAGGCCGCTGCCCAGAAGAAGCCGGCCGTCGCCGCGGCCACCATGAGGGCCGCACGGTAGCGAAGGCCTGCAAGAAAGAGCAGGGGCACGAGCGCCGCCCAGCCGAGCGCCGGCAGCGCCGGCTGGAGCTGCAGGAGCGCGGCACCGGCGGCGAATGCGAGCGCCACGAAGGCCATGGGGAAAGACAACGCGCTTCTCGTGCCGCGGCTGACGCGGTATACGATTAGCGCAGAAGAAGATGGAACATCCCTATCGCGACCTGGCCGGGCGCGTCTACGCCGCCTTCCGCTATCCCGTGCTCGGCTTCGCGGTCGTCATGCTGATCGGCACGGCCGGCTACTGGCACCTCGGCGGCGGCAAGGCGTCGCTGCTCGACTGCGCCTACATGACCTTCATCACCATAGCCACCATCGGCTATGGCGAGATCATCGATCTTTCCGCCAACCCGGCAGGACGCGTCTTCACCATGGTGATCGCCGTGCTCGGCATCGCCAACCTCTCCTACATGTTCTCCAAGATGACCGCCTTCATCGTGGAGGGCGACCTGAACGAAAGCCTGAGGAGGCATCGCATGCATCGCGCCATCGAGAATCTCAAGGGCCATTACATCATCTGCGGCATCGGCCGGGTCGGCACCAACGTGCTGAACGAGCTGGTCGCCACCGGCCGCGAGAGCGTGGTCATCGAGCCGGCGCGCGAAGTGCTCGACATGATGCTCGAGGCCTATCCGAAACAGCGCTACCTGCACGGCGACGGCGGCGACGACGAGATGCTGCGCGCAGCCGGCGTCGAGCAGGCCACCGGCGTCTTCGCGGTGAGCGGCGACGACAACAAGAACCTGGTGATCACGCTCTCGGCGAAGCAGCTCAACCCGAACGCCCGGGTCGTGGCGCGCTGCCACGACGTGCGCTTCGTGGAGAAGATCCGGCGCGTCGGCGCCGACGACATCGTCTCGCCGGATTTCACCGGGGCGCTGCGCATCGCCTCAAGCATGCTCCGCCCGGCAGTGGTGAGCTTCCTCGACGAGATGCTGCGCACCGACAAGGGCCTGCGGGTCGAGGAGGTCGTCTTGCCGCAAGGCGCGAAGGAGCGGCGCATCGGCGAGATCGCGCCTGCCGACGGGGACTACGTCGTGCTCGCCGTGCGCCGCGACGGCGCATGGCACTTCAATCCGCCCGCCGACGCGACGGCGAAGGCCGGCGCCACGCTCGTCGTCATGACGACGCCGGCGGGCCGCGCGAAGCTCGAGCGACGGGTTGCTGCTCCGTAAGTTCTTCAGGAAGCACCTGCCCGAGCCGGAGGCGGTGCTCGCCAAGCCCTGGGCGGCGCCGTTTCGCCCTTGGCTCGGCCACCCCAACCTCTGGCATCTCAACCGACGCTCGGTGCCCGGCGCCGTCGCGATCGGGCTTTTCTGCGGGCTGATACCCGGTCCGGTGCAGATGCTCGGCGCGCTGCTGTGCGCGATCCCGCTGCGCAAGAACGTCCCGCTCGCGATGGTAGTGACCCTCTATACCAACCCGTTCACCATCGTGCCGCTATATGTCGTCGCGTACAGCTACGGCAAGTTGCTGCTCGGTCGCGGCGGCCCGGACGAACCGATCGCACATCTGCGATGGGATTGGACGCTGCAGACATTCGTGGATTGGCTGATGAGCCTCGGAAGACCGCTCGGCATCGGCCTCTTGGCGCTTGCGCTGACGCTCGCCGTCGTCGGCTACTTCACGACCGCGTTCCTATGGCGCTTCCACGTCATCGCGGCGTGGCGGCGTCGCCAAAAACGCCGCGGCTCATAGGCAGGCTGGCTCTATTGCAGCCGGGCCTCTATGGGCACTTCCTGGTTCATGACGCAGCGCAAGACGTAGTCGAGCGTGTTCTTGCCGTAGGGCTTGGTGACATAGCCGTCGGCACCGAGCCTGAGGCCCTTTGCGACGTCCTCGGGAGTGTTCTTCGCCGTGAGCATGATGATGGGCAGAAGGGTGTATGCCGGGTGCCGCCGCAGCCTCACGAGCACATCGAAGCCATCGCCATCGGGCAGACCGACGTCGAGGAAGATGGCGTCCGGCGTGCGCTTCTTGAGGGCGGCGAAGAAGGAATCCACCCCTTCGGCGGTCTGCACCGGAAATCCGGAGCTCGTCAGCCGCAGCACCGCAAGTGCGCGCTGATCGGGGTCGTCCTCCACCACCAGCGCGAGCGTATCCGACACCCGCTTTTCGCTCGGCGGCCGGTGCGCAATGCGCTCGTGATTGACATAGACGCCGAGCCGCGAGAGCGAGATGTCGGCGAACGAGATCTCGAGCTGGGTGCGATCGATGTCCTCCGGATCGAGCGGCGGCGGCTCGCTCTTTCTCGTGAGCTCCGGGAGCTTGACCTCGCTCGCCGAGATCGATTCGATCAGCCGCATGGCCTCGAACTCGGTGAGCCAGCTATCGACCACCTTGCCCGGGTAGCGCGCGAGATAGCTGTGAATGACTTCGGGATAGCCCGAATAGTCCACCAGTCCCAGGATGCGGCGGTATTCCGGCGTTAGCGGCAGGTCGTCGCGGCGCGCCCACAATGCGCGACCTTCGGAGGTGAGTCGGAAGAACTTCTTCTCCACTAGCCAGAGGTTCCTTTGTCAGGGCAACAATACTGAACTTCATGGCCCGCAGCACCGCTCGAACACATCTTATCACTCACGGGCTCGCACCGTCGTGCAGCACGCCGTCGCTCAGGTGCAGGACGCGATCGGCCTTGGCGGCGAGGCCCGCGTCGTGCGTGACGATGATGAACGCCGTGCCGTGCGATGCGGAGAGGCGCAGCATCGCTTCGAATACTTCCTCGGCAGTGTGTGAATCGAGATTCCCCGTAGGCTCGTCGGCAAGCACGCAGCCCGGCTCGGTGACCATCGCGCGCGCAAAAGCGCAGCGCTGGCGCTCGCCGCCCGAAAGCTCGCCAGGCACGTGCTCCAGGCGCGCGCCGAGGCCCACCTCCTCCAGCGCCCGTTTCGCCTTCTCGAGCGCGGCCGGGCGCTCCATCCGCCGGATGAAGAGCGGCATGGCGACGTTCTCCACCGCGCTGAATTCCGGCAGCAGGTGATGGAACTGGTAGACGAAGCCGAGCGTCGCGTTGCGTACGCGGCCGCGCTCGGCGTCGCTCATCTCGGTGAAGGCGCGGCCTTGCACGAACACCGTGCCTGCGCTCGGCGTGTCGAGCCCGCCGAGAAGATGAAGCAGCGTCGACTTGCCCGAGCCCGAGCGGCCCATGACGGCGATGCGCTCGGCGCGATGCACCTCGAGGTCGACGCCATGCAGGACGGGAACGGGCTGCGGACCCTGGTACGTCTTCTGCAGCCCGCGACAGGAGAGCACGGCCTCGTTGTCACTCATAGCGCAGCGCCTCGGCCGGATTGGTGCGTGCCGCGCTCCAGCTCGGATAGAGCGTGGCGACGAACGAGAGCGCGAGCGCCATCAGCGTGATCGCGATCACGTCCGCCGACTGCAGGTCCGACGGCAGCTCCGAGATGAGATACACGTCCTTCGACAGGAACCTGAAGCCGAGGGCGTTCTCGATCACGGGCACGATGACGTCGATGTTGAGCGCGGTGACGATGCCGACCACCACGCCGATCAGCGTGCCGATCACGCCGATGATCATGCCCTGCACGACGAAGATCTGCATCACCGAGCCCGGGCGCGCGCCAAGCGTGCGCAGGATGGCGATGTCGGCCTGCTTGTCCTTTACCGCCACGACCAGCGTCGAGATGATGTTGATCGCCGCGACCAGCACGATGAGCGCGAGGATCAGGAACATCATGCGTTTCTCGATGGCCACGGCACGGAAGAAATTGGCGTGCGTGCGCGTCCAGTCCGTCGCATAGATGTCCTGCGAGGTCGCGTTGGCGAGCGGCTGCGAGATCCGGCGCGCAACCGTGTTGGCGATGAAGAGATCGTCGAGCTTCAGCCGTACCCCCGTGACGTCGTCGCCGAGCTGGTAGAGCGTCTGCGCATCCTTCATGTGCACCAGGGCAAGCCCCGCATCCGCATCGGCGATGCCGGCCTCGAAGATGCCGACGACCGTGAACTGCTTGAGCCGCGGGATGACGCCCGCCGGCGTGACGAGACCCTGCGGCGCGATGAGCGCCACCTTGTCGTTCGGCAGCACCATGAGCGCCCGCGCGAGATCCACGCCCAGGATCACGCCGTATTCGCCGGGCTTGAGGGCATCGAGCCGGCCGATGCGCATGTGGCTCGAGAAATCGGCGACCTGGTCCTCCTCCGCGGGCAGGATGCCGCGGATCAATGCGCCGCGTACCGCCTGCCCGGCGGAGAGCATCGCTTGCGCCTGCACGAACGGTGCGGCGGCAAGCACATGCGGCTGCTGCGACGCGACCTTGGCGATGGCCGGCCAGTTGGCGAGCCGGTTGCCTTCGGAAGTGATCTGCACGTGCGAGGCGACGCCGAGGATGCGCTCGCGCACTTCCTTCTGGAAGCCGTTCATCACCGAGAGCACGACGATCAGCGCCCAGACGCCGACCGCGATGCCGATCATCGAGACCAGGGAATTGATGCTGATGAAGCGGTTGCGGCGCCGTGCGCGTGTGTAGCGCAGGCCTACCAGCAGCTCATAACGCATGAGCGCGCGAGAATACACCATGGACGATGAAAGCCGCCGCCTGCTGGCAACCCTTATCCGCCGCGAGCGCATTGCTCATCTCGCCACCCTGCGCGCCGGCGCGCCGATGGTGTCGATGACCCTCTACATGGCGGAGCCCGATTTCTCCGCCTTCTACGTGCACGTGAGCCGGCTGGCCTGGCACACGCAGGACATGCAGCAGGATGCCCGCATCGCCCTCTCCATCGCCGAGCGCGATGATGGCCGCGCCGATCCGTTCACGCTCATGCGCGTCACCCTGCGCGGCGAAGCCGCGCAGATCGCCGGCGGCCCGAAAGACGCGTGGCTCGCCCGCTTTCCCGAGCAGGCGATCAACTTCCAGCTTGCGGACTTTTCGTTCTGGAAGATCGCGCCGCGCGACGCACGCTTCGTCGCCGGCTTCGGCCGCATCCATAATCTCTCCGCTGCCGATCTCGCTGCGGCCTCGGTACATTGAGGATCTACGGCGTCGACTTCACCTGCGCGCCGCGCGCGGCGAAGCCGATTACGGCCGCTCGCGGTGTTTTAAGGCGAAAGACCCTGCTGCTCGAGGTCGTCGAACGATTCACGTCCTTTGCAGAGTTCGAGGATCTCCTCGCACGTCCCGGCCCCTGGGTCGGCGGCTTCGACTTCCCGTTCAGCCTCCCGCGAGAACTGGCGCGCGACCTGAAGTGGCCGGCCGACTGGGCAAAGCTTGTCGCGCATTGCGCCACATTCGACCGCCCGGCCTTTCGCGCCGCGCTCGATGCGTACCGCGAGACGCGGCAGCCCGGTAGCCGCTATGCCCATCGGGCGACCGATATCCCCGCGGGCTCGTCGAGCCCGATGAAGCTCGTGAACCCGCCAGTGGCCCTCATGTTCCACGAAGGTGCGCGGCGCGTGGTTGCCTCGGGAGCGCATGTGCCGGCGCTGCACGACGGGGACCGCACGCGCGTAGCGCTGGAAGCGTACCCGGGCTTGCTCGTGCGCAAGCAGCTCGGCATCCGCGACTCGTACAAGAGCGATACGCGCGCGGAACAGACTCCGCAACGACGCCGAGCGCGGCGCGAGATCGTGCAGGCACTGAAAGCAGGCGAGCCGCTTGGCATCCGGCTCCACTTCAAGGATGAAGCGGCACTGGTCGCCGACGGCTCGGGTGACTTGCTCGATGCAGCGATCTGCGCGCTGCAGGCCGCGTGGGCGGCGAGCCAGCCGGATTACGGGATCCCGAAGGGCGCGCCCAAAGGCGAAGGCTGGATCGTCGGGGCCTAGCGCGCGGGCTGGTAGCCGCGGCTGCGCATGCAGAATTCGGCCAGCGTGTACTCGTTCATCGCGCGAGTGCCGTTGCGGTCGAAGACCGGCTCCGGACGGCTGATGGAGCGCTGGCTCAGGATCGGGCCGTCGTAGAAACCGCTCGCGATGTTGCTCGCCTCCGTCCGCGCCCACCGCTGGCAATCCACGTCGTCCTGATCGGCGACATCGGCAGGCGTGTCCGGCCTTTCCCAGCGGGGACCGGCGCACGCGGCGAGGAGAAGAAAGGGGAGCAAATACACGACCCTCATCTTTGCGCCTCGGTCAGCTCGTAGCCCTTGTTGCGCATGCAGAAGTCGGCGAGGCGCGCTTCGTGGAGGTAACGCTCGCCGAGCGGGTCGCCGAAAGGCGCGTACGGATAGCCGACGAGCGGGCGACCGAGCGGATCGGGATAGATCCAGCGGCCGCCGTAGGAATACAGGCGACCCAGGTACAGCCAGTTCGCTTCGCGCCACGCTTCCTGCTGGCACTGGCGGCTGTCCGCGGCGAACTCTTCGGCCGAAGCGCCCGGCTTCGACCATTCCACCGAGGCGCAACCGCTCGCGACGAGAAGCAGTACCGCAAGGCAAAACCCTTTCATGCTCGTTAGACCGCTACCATCGACCGAATACTCCCCGCAGGGGACATGGCGTAGCATACTGAACATATATCCATGCGTACCCTCCTTTGCATCCTGCTCAGTTGGCCCGTCTTCGCGGCGGCACAGTACCCGGCGAAGCCCATCCGCATGATCATTCCCTTCCCGCCCGGCGGCGCCACCGACATCATCGGCCGCGTCGTCGCGCAGAAGATGGGCGAGCGCCTCGGGCAGCCGGTGGTGGTCGACAATCGCCCCGGCGCGGGCGGCACGATCGGCTCGGAGCTCACCGCCAAGGCGGCGCCGGACGGCTACACGCTCCTCATCTCGACCAACAGCACGCATGCGGTCGCGGCGGTGCTGTCCAAGCCGCCCTACGATCCGACGCGCGACTTCACGCCGATCACGCTCCTCGCCCAGAGCGCCAACATCCTGGTGGTGAGCCCCACGCTCGGCGTGTCGAGCGTGCGCGAGCTGATCGCCGCGGCGAAGGCGAAGCCCGGCGCGCTCTCCTTCGCCTCGAGCGGCAACGGCACGATCATTCATCTCACCGGCGAGATGTTCAAGCAGATGGCCGGCGTCGACTTGCTGCACGTGCCGTACAAAGGCACGGCACTCTCCGTGCCCGATCTCGCCAGCGGCCGCGTGAGCATGCTGTTCGACAACATCGTGAGCGCGCAGCCCAACCTGAAATCGGGCACCGTCAAGCCGCTCGCCGTGACGACGCTGAAGCGCAGCGCTTTGATGCCGGACCTGCCGACCATGGCGGAAGCCGGCGTGCCCGGCTTCGAATCGATCGCCTGGTTCGCCCTCTTCGCGCCTGCCGGATTGCCGCCGGAGATTCGCGATCGGCTTCACGAGTCGGCGGTCGCGGCGCTGAAGGCGCCCGATGCGCACGAGCGGCTCGCGGCGGCCGGCGCGGAAACGATCGGCGCCGGCTCCGAGGTGCTCGCGCAGCTCATCCGCGACGACATCGCGAAGTGGGGTCGCGTCGTTAAGGCGGCAAACATCAAAGTCGACTGAGATGGATCTCCTCCGGGCGCCGCTCGCGATCGTCGATCTCGAGACGACGGGAACGCGGCCGGCGACCGACCGCGTCACCGAGATCGGCGTCCTCGAGGTGGAGCGCTTCGAGGTCGTCTCGCAGTGGTCGACGCTCGTCAATCCCGGCGTCGCGGTGCCTTCCGAGATCCAGGCGCTCACCGGCATCACGCGCGAGATGCTGGCCGAGGCGCCCCGCTTCGCCGAGCTCGCGCGCGGGCTGCACGAGCGGCTGGAGGGCCGTGTGTTCGTCGCCCACAACGCTCGCTTCGACTACGGGTTCCTGCGCCGCGAGTTCGATCGCGCCGGCATCAAGTTCCATGCGCGCGCGGTATGTGGGGTCAAGCTCGCGCGGCGCCTCTATCCACGCGAGCGGGGCCACGATCTCGACAGCCTGATCGAGCGCCATGGCATCGCCTGCGGGGCGCGCCACCGCGCCCTGGGCGATGCTGATGCGCTGTGGCAATTCCTTCGCATCGCGGCCGAGGAGCACGGCGGAGACGTCATCACCGTCGCGGCGCGGCAGGTGGCGAAGGAGCCCGTTCTGCCTCCACAGCTCGACCGGGCGGCGATCGACGCCATCCCCGAGGCGCCCGGCGTGTATCTTTTCTACGGCGAAAGCGGGCCGCCGCTCTACATCGGCAAGAGCCGCTCCATGCGCACGCGGGTGCTGCAGCATTTCTACTCCACCGCGGGATGGTTGCAGGGCGTGCGCCGCATCGACTGGCAGCGCACGGTCGGCGAGCTCGGCGCGCTGCTCGCCGAAGCCCGGCTGGTGAAAGAGCGCTCGCCGCTGCATAACCGGCAGCTGCGCCGCCCGGAGGCGCTCTGCGCCTTTGCCTTCGACGGGAAGCGACTGCGCATTGCAGGCGCCGATGAGATCGACGCCGCGACGCTGCCTTTCGTCCACGGCGTCTTCCGCACGCGCCGCGCGGCATTGCTGACGTTGCGCACGCTGGCGGATGAGCATGGGCTTTGCCTCCAGGCGCTCGGATTCGACGCCAAGCGCCAGGGCGCATGCTTCCGCCACCAGATCGGGCGCTGCGCGGGCGTTTGCGCGCAGCGCGAGAGCATCCACGCGCACCATGGGCGGCTCGCGACCGCGCTTGCCACGTTGAGCACGCCGCCCTGGCCCTACAAAGGGCCGGTGGCGATCGTCGAAACCGATCCCGCGCGCGATGCGACCGAAGTGCACGCGGTCGACCGGTGGTGCTATCTCGGCGCCGCGCGCACCGAGCCCGAGATGGCGGACCTCCTGGAGGAGCGTCCGCGCTTCGACTACGACCATTACCGCATCCTCGCCCGTCATCTGTCCAAGGGCGGCGCCCGCGTCGTGCCTCTCGATCGATGCACTGCGAGCTTCTAGTTCCGGGCCTCTTCGCCGCACCGCCGGAAAAGCGCCTGCCAGCGCTCGAGCTCTTGCTGGCGCGCGGCCGCTGCACGTCGAGCGGCTCGCAAACCTGCGAGGCATGGCTGCACGACGCGTTCGAGCTCGACACGCCCCTGCCCGCCGGCGCGTTGACGCTGCTCGGCGCCGCAGGCGATCCCGGCGCGGACTGGTGCATGCGCGCCGATCCGGTGCATCTGCGGTTGATGCAAGACCGCCTGGTGCTCGCCCCGGCCGCAGCGCTCCATCTGCAGCGCGGCGAGGCCGATACGTTATGCGAAGCCCTCACCCGCCATTTCACGCCGCAATGGCAGGTGCAGCCGGTCGATGCCGGACGCTGGGTCGCCCGCAGCGCCGAAGGCATGACCCTCGAGGCCGAGCCTCCGCTCGAGCTCGCAGGACGCGACGTCATGGTCGCCGTGCCGGCGAGCGCGTCGGAGCTGCTGAACGAAGTGCAGATGGTGCTGCATGGCCATCCGCTGAACGAGGCGCGCGAAGCGCGCGGCGAGCCGCCGGTCAACAGCGTCTGGTTCTGGGGCGCGGGACGGGCGCCGCGCCTTTCATCCGAACGCTGGCACTCGATCAGCGCCGACGACCCGCTCGCCCTTGGCCTTGGGCGAGCTGCGGAGATGCGGCACCGGCCGCTGCCCGCGTCTGCGGCGGCATGGCTCGATCGCGCGCCGGAGGAAGGCCGCCATCTCGCCGTGCTCGACCAGCTGCGCGTGCCGCATGCGCTCGAAGAGACCGGCGAATACCAGGGGTCGCTGGCGCGCCTCGAGCGCGAGTGGTTTGCGCCGCTCCTCGGGGCGCTGCGCGACGCGCGCATCGGCATGGTGAGCATCCATGTCCCCGATGCGGCCGAGTGCGTCGCCTGCGAGACGATCCGCACGGATTTGCGGCGCTTCTGGCGCCGGCCGCGCTCGCTCGAGCACTACGCATGAAGATCACTGAGCGGCCCTACCAGGAGGCGCACCGGCAGGCGCTCGTCGCGGCGGGCATCCATCCGCTCCTCGCGAAGATCTATGCCGCGCGCAGCATCCGCTCGGCCACCGAGCTCGCCTATGCGCCCGCGGGGCTTCTCGCACCCACGTTAAAAGGCATCGATCAAGCCGCCACGCTCCTCGCCGACGCCATCCAGACCGGGAAGCGGCTGCTCATCATCGCCGACTACGACGCCGATGGCGCCACCGCCTGCGCCGTCGGCATGCGCGCGCTGCGCCAGTTCGGCGCCAGCGTCGACTACCTGGTGCCGGATCGCTTCAAGCTCGGCTACGGGCTTTCGCCGGAGCTGGTGGAGCTCGCCGCGCAGAGAAAACCGGACCTGCTCATTACCGTCGATAACGGCATCGCGAGCGTCGAAGGCGTTGCGCGGGCCAAGGCGCTCGGCATCGCGACGCTCATCACCGACCACCATCTGCCGGGTGCGGAGCTGCCGCAAGCCGACTGCATCGTGAATCCGAACCAGGGCGGCTGCGCTTTCCCATCGAAGGCACTCGCCGGCGTGGGCGTCATGTTCTACGTGATGATCGCGCTGCGCGCCGAGCTCCGAAAGCGCGGGGCTCTCAAAGGCGAGGTGAATCTCGGTGCGCTGACCGACCTGGTCGCGCTGGGCACCATCGCCGATGTGGTGCCGCTCGACGCGAACAACCGCAACCTTGTCTCGCAGGGGTTGAAGCGAATCCGCGCCGGACGTGCGCAGCCCGGGATCACCGCCCTCCTTCGCGCCGCGGGCCGCAACGTCGGCGAAGCGTCCAGCTTCGACCTTGGCTTCGTCGTCGGGCCGCGCCTCAACGCCGCCGGCCGGCTCGCCGACATGAGCCTCGGCATCGAGTGCCTCATCACCGACGACCCGGCGCGCGCCGCGAACTGCGCGCGCGAGCTCGATCGCCTGAATGCCGAGCGTCGCAAGATCGAGGGCGACATGCTCGAGCAGGCGCTGGAAAAGCTGAAGGAGCTGGACGCGCAGGAACAATCGAGCTTCTTTGCCACCGACTGGCACGAGGGCGTTGTGGGCATCCTCGCCTCGCGGCTGAAGGATCGCCTGCACAAACCCGTCATCTGCTTCGCGCGCGCCGCCGACGGCCGCTCGCTAAAGGGCTCGGGCCGCTCGGTGCCGGGCCTGCACCTGCGCGACTGCCTCGATCTCGTCGCCAAGCGAAATCCGGGCCTTATCGTGCGCTTCGGCGGGCACGCGCAGGCGGCCGGGCTGACGATCGGCGAAACCGACTACCCGCGCTTCGCCGCGTCGTTCGACGCCGCGCTCGAGGAAATGCTGCCCGCATCGGCACGCACGCGCACGGTGGAAACCGACGGCAGCCTGGGCGACGCTTACTACACGCTGGAAGTCGCGCGCATGATCGAGGACGGCATCTGGGGCCAAGCCTTTCCGCAGCCGCTCTTCTGCGATACATTCGCCGTCGAAAGCCAGCGCGTGGTCGGCGAGCGGCACCTGAAGCTCATGCTCGCGAAAGGCGGCCGCCGCTTCGAGGCGATGCGCTTCGGCGCGCTGGACCCGTTACCGTCGAGCCTGCGCGCGGCCTACCGCCTAGCCATCAACGAGTTCAATGGCCTGAAATCGATCCAGCTTAACGTGGAGCATGTCGAATCATGATTCGCCTCGCTACCGCAATGCTCTTATCCGCCACCACTGCCTGCGCCGCCGACCTGCAGCCCATCAAGGACGCGGGGCCCTACGTGCCCTCGCCGCAGAGCGTAGTGTCGGACATGCTGCGCTACGCGGAAGTGAACGACAAGGATTTCCTGATCGACCTCGGCTCGGGCGATGGGCGCATCGTGCTCACCGCCGCGAAGGTATTCGGCGCGCGCGGCTTCGGCGTCGAGATCAAGGAAGACCTGGTGAAGCGCGCCAACGAGGCCGCGCACAAGGAAGGCGTCGCCGATCGCGTCAAGTTCATGAAGGCCGACCTCTTCAAGACCGACATCTCGCCGGCCACCATCGTCACGATGTACCTGCTGCCGGACACCGTGAACATGCTCAAGGACAAGCTTCTCACCGAGTTGAAGCCGGGCACGCGCATCGTCTCGCACGACTATCCGCTCAACGGCTGGCTTCCCGACAAGTGGTGGCAGATGGACCTCGAGGAGAAAGTGAAGATCAGCGGCGTGACGACCACGCTGATCTACCTCTATGTCGTGCCGGCGAAGGTGGCCGGCACATGGCAGGCGCGCATGCCGCCCGCCCTCGGCAAGCAGCCCGGCGAGCTCGTCCTGAAGCAGCAGATCACGCGCGTCTCCGGCAGCCTGAAAATCAACGGCCGGGAGCTTGCCCTCGAGGAGGGCAAGCTGCGCGGCGACCACCTGAGCTTCCGGCTCACCGGCCGCAAGGGCGAATTCTCCGGCACCGTGAAGGACCGCGTGATCGAAGGCCTGGTCGACGGCAAGCAACCGTGGAGCGCGGCCCTCGGCGGATGAAGCTGCGCATCTCCGCCGGGAAGTTAAGCGTCGTCGCCGAGCTGCGCGATACGCCGACCGTGCAGGCGCTCGCGGCCGCCCTGCCGTTCGAAGCGAGCGCGCAGACCTGGGGCGAAGAGGTCTACTTCTCGACGCCGGTCAGCGCAAAGCTCGAGGCGGATGCAAAGCAGGTCGTCGAGCCGGGCACGGTGTGCTTCTGGACCGAAGGCGACGCGCTCGCCCTGCCCTTCGGCCGCACGCCGATCTCGACCGACGAGAAGCCCAAGCTCGCAGCCCGCTGCAACGTGCTCGGCAATATCGTGGGCGATGCCCAGGCGCTCGCCGGCATCAAGGCCGGCGCGAAAGTCCGCGTGGAGAAAGCCTGATATGCAACGCAAGCGCGTGAACTCGAGCAAGTTGCGCTCGGTCGGCTATGACGAGGCGGCGAAGACGCTCGAAGTCGAGATGTCGAACGGCCAGGTCTACCAGTACGTCGGCGTCTATCCCGAGGTTTATCGCCGCTTCATGGCGGCGCCGAACCCGACCAGCTTCTTCGACGACAAGATCGCCGAGGACTACACGCCGAAGCCCGTAAAATAGCGGGCCATGGAAGCGGAACGACTGAACCAGATCGCCTCGAGCCTCACCGACCTGCAGTCGCGGTCGGCGGAGCTGCGGAGGTTCCTTTGACTTCGAGGCCAAGAGGCAGCGCCTCGAGGCGCTGAACCGCGAGCTCGAAGATCCCAAGCTGTGGGACAACCCGCAGCGCGCGCAGGAGCTCGGCAAGGAAAAGAAATCGCTCGAGGCGCTCGTCGGCACGCTCGGCCGCGTCGGCAGCGGGCTTTCGGATGCGGCCGAGCTTTTCCAGCTCGCCCGGGCGGAGAACGACGACGCCACGCTCTCGGGCATCTCTTCCGACGTGGAAAAGCTCGAGAAGGACGTGGCGGCGCTCGAATTCCGCCGCATGTTTTCCAACCCGCTCGACCCGAACAACTGCTTCATGGACATCCAGGCCGGTGCCGGCGGCACCGAGGCGCAGGACTGGGCTTCGATGCTCGAGCGCATGTACCTCAAGTACTGCGATCGGAAGGGCTTCACCGCCGAGATCCTCGAGCACACGGCCGGCGAAGTGGCGGGCATCAAGAGCGCGACGCTCAAGATCAGCGGGGAGTACGCATACGGCAACCTGCGCACGGAGAACGGCGTGCACCGCCTGGTGCGCAAGAGCCCGTTCGACGCCAATGCACGGCGCCACACCTCGTTCGCCAATGTGTTCGTGTACCCGGAGGTGGACGAGTCGATTGAAGTCGACATCAACCCCGCGGACCTCCGGGTCGACGTCTACCGCGCCTCCGGCGCGGGCGGCCAGCACGTCAACAAGACCGAGTCGGCGGTGCGCATCACGCACCTCCCGAGCGGCATCGTCGTGCAGAGCCAGAACGACCGCTCGCAGCACAGGAACCGCGCCGAGTGCATGGCGATGCTGAAATCCCGGCTCTACGAGCTCGAGCTGCGCAAGCGCATGGCCGAGCAGGACAAGCTCGCCGCGCAGAAGACCGACATCGAGTGGGGCCACCAGATCCGCTCGTACGTGCTCGACCAGTCGCGCATCAAGGACCTGCGCACCGGCGTCGAGAAGGGCGATACGCAGCGCGTGCTGGATGGAGAGCTCGATGACTACATCGAGGCGAGCCTGAAGCAGGGGGTGTAATGGAAGAAGAAGAAAACAAGCTCATTGATGAGCGCCGCGAGAAGCTGAAGGCGCTGCGTGCCGCGGGCGAGGCCTACCCGAACGATTTCCGCCGCAAGGATTTCGCCGCCGATCTGCACCAGCGCTTCGGCACCCTGAGCAAAGAAGACCTGGAGAAGGACAAGCCCGCCGCCGCCGTCGCCGGCCGCATGATGCTGAAGCGCGTCATGGGCAAGGCGAGCTTCGCGACCCTCCAGGACGGCTCGGCGCGCATCCAGCTCTACATCACCCAGGACACGCCGGGCTACGAAGCCTTCAAGCACTGGGACCTCGGCGACCTCGTCGGTGCCGAAGGTGCCGTGTTCAAGACGATGAAGGGCGAGCTCACGGTCAACGCGAAGAGCGTTCGCCTCATCGCGAAGGCGCTGCGCCCGCTGCCCGAGAAATTCCACGGCCTGGCGGACCAGGAAATGCGCTATCGCCAGCGCTACGTCGACCTGATCGTGACGCCCGAGGCCAAGGACGTGTTTCTCACGCGGAGCAAGGTGATCCAGTCCATCCGCGATGTGCTGCGCGCCGAGGGCTACCTCGAGGTCGAGACGCCGATGATGCAGCCGATTCCGGGCGGCGCGGCAGCGCGGCCCTTCAAGACGCACCACAACGCCCTCGACATGGACCTCTACCTGCGCATCGCGCCGGAGCTCTATCTCAAGCGGCTGGTGGTCGGCGGCATGGAGCGCGTCTTCGAGATCAATCGGAATTTCCGCAACGAGGGGATTTCGACGCGGCACAACCCGGAATTCACGATGCTCGAGTGCTATGCCGCGTACGAGGACTGGCACTACATGATGGACCTCACCGAGCGGCTCGTGCGGGGCGCTGCGGGCCGTTCATCGATCCCCTACCAGGGGAAGACCATCGAGATCGCCAAGCCCTTCACGCGCCTGTCGATCCCCGAGGCGCTGCGCCGGCATGGCCTCGACGGCGACCTTCGAGACCGTTCGTACCTCTCGCGCAAGCTGAAAGAAACCGCGGTCGAGCACAAGCCCGAGCACGGCTGGGGCTCGCTGCAGCTGATGCTCTTCGAGGCGCTCGCCGAGAAGGACCTCGTCCAGCCGACCTTCATCACGGATTTCCCGGCCGAGGTTTCTCCGCTCTCGCGCCGGCGCGACTCCGATCCGGACGTCGCCGATCGCTTCGAGCTCTTCATCGATGCCAAGGAGATCGCCAACGGCTTCTCGGAGCTGAACGACCCCGAGGACCAGGCGGCGCGTTTCCAGGAACAGGCGCGCATGAAGGAGGCGGGCGACCAGGAAGCGATGTACTACGACGCCGACTACATCCGCGCGCTTGAATACGGCATGCCCCCGGCCGGCGGCATGGGCTTGGGCATCGACCGGCTGGTGATGCTCCTCACCGACAGCCCGAGCATCCGGGATGTCATTCTTTTCCCCCACATGCGGCCGGAGTCTTAACACCGGTAACAACTGGTTACCAATGCTCACGGCACCCCGTGGGCGGCGTCCTTACCCTTTCATCATTCGCGGAACGAAAGGAGAACGACGCGATGGAAACCAACACCAAAAGGCTGCACCCGCTGCTGACGATCGCAGCGATTTCCGTGACCGTGTTTTCGGCCGTAGGCGTGGCCGCCGTTACGGGTCTCATCCCCCATTCGAAGGGCTCGGTCGACGAACCGGCGAGCGTCGCCGCGGCGCCGGCCCCCGAGGCGGCTCCGGCGCCGATACCCGAGGCTGCGCCCGCGCCGAAGCCCGAGAAGAAGCACGTGGCGAAGAAGCACACAGCACACAAGATTGCGGCCGCCGAGACGCCGGCGATGACTCCCCCTCCCCCCCCGCCGGTGGCTCAGGCGCCGCAACCCTTTGAAGCGCCCAAGCCCGTAGCGAAGCCCGGCCTCGTCGGCACGGTGACCGCGGTGCGCGAAGTCGAGGTGAAAGGCGACGCGAACGGCGTCGGCGCGGTCGGCGGCGGCGTGGCCGGCGCTGTGCTCGGCCACAACATCGGCGACCACAACAAGCTCGTCACGATCCTCGGCGCCGCCGGCGGCGCGCTGCTCGGCAACCAGATCGAGAAGCAGGCGAAAGCGACCAAGCATTGGGAGCTGACCGTCAACTTCGACGACGGCAGTTCGCAGACGATGAAGAGCGACGCGCAGCCGTTCTGGCACCAGGGCGACCGCGTGCGCCTCTACGAGGGCAAACTGCAGCCCGTGTAAGGCACTCGGGCAAGCTGACGTCGGTCTAGAGCTTCAGCGCGACGAGTCCAACCATCACCGCGCCGGTGGCCGCAAGCCGCCGGCGCGTGAATTTTTCCTTCAGCACGAGCGCGGCGATCGCCGCGCCGAAGATCACCGAAGTCTCGCGCAGCACCGCGACGATGGCGATCGGCGCGCGCGTCATCGCCCACAGCGCGATGCCGTACGAGGCCACCGCGCAGCTGCCGCCGACGAGCGCCTTCTTCCAGGTGGCAGCAAAGTAGGTGTTAACCGCTCGGCCGCGCCGCAGCCAGCCGTAGAGGGCGATGACGACGCCGTTGGCGACGAAGAACCACAGCGTATAGCTCGCCGGCTCGCCCGAGAGGCGCGCGCCCT
>DASQGW010000142.1:0-38460 GCA_035632415.1 Burkholderiales bacterium
AGCGAATCCTCGTCGGTCGACGGCTGGCCGGAAGGCGTCTTCTTCTTGACGGGCAGCTTCTGGCGCTCGAACAGGATCTCCTGGATCTGCTTCGGCGAGCCGAGGTTGAACGGCTGGCCGGCCGCTTCGAAGGCCTTCTGCTCGAGCGCGAGGATTTCCTTGCCGAGCTCCTGGCTCTGCGCCTCGAGCTTCGCGCGGTCGAGGAGCACGCCGTTCCTCTCCATGCGGAAGAGCACCGGCACGAGGGGCAGCTCGATGCTTTGGTAGATGTAAGCGAGCTTCTCGTCGCCCGCGATGCGCGGATGCATGACGTCGTGCAGCGCGAGGATGCAGTCCGCTTTCTGGGCGGCGTATTCCGTGGCGCGCGCGAGCTCCACGGAGCTGAACGGGATGCGCGAGGCGCCTTTGCCCGCCACCTCCTCGTAGGTGAGCGTGGTCCAGCCGCAATGGCGCTGCGCGAGGCTGCCGAGCTCGTGGCGCTCGTGTACTTCAAGCACGTAGGACTCGATGATCGTGTCGTGCACGCAGCCCGCGAGTTTCATCCCCTCGTTTGCGAGCAGGTGCGAATCGAGCTTCGCGTCCTCGCTCACCTTGCAGCAATCGGCGCGCTCGAGCCACGGCTTGAGCAGGGTGAGGGCAGCAGCAACCTGCGGGGGCGCGCCGGGATAGTCGTGGGCGAGCGGCAGATAGGCTGCTTCGTCGCCGAAGGCGAATGCGATGCCCGTCAGGCGCGCATGCATCGGGTCTTCGCTCGAACCGAGGCAGGCGAAGCCGACCAACGGTATGGATGCGGGCAGCGCTGCGAGCTTGAGCACGAGCTCGCGCAGCTCGTCCTCGGTCAGGATGGTGCGATGGCGCCGCTGCTGGATCGATGCCGCGGGCGCCGCCGGCGCTTCTGCCGCAGGCGCGCCCTCCAGCTCTTTCAGCCAGGTCTTGAAGCCATACCGCTCGTATTGCGCGCGCTGCAGCTGCGGGTCCGACTTGAACTCGGTGAGCTTCTCGAAGGGAAAGGGCAGCGGCACGTCTCGCTTCACCGTAAGAAGCTCGCGCGCCTTGGGCAACCAGTCCGTGAGTTTCCGCAGGTTGTCGCCGCGCGTGCCCTTTATTTCATCGACGCGTGAAAGCAGATTGTCGAGCGAGCCGTATTGCTGCAACCACTTTGACGCGTATCCGGGCCCGACACCTTCGACGCCGGGGATGTTGTCGATCTGGTCGCCGATCAGGGTGAGGTAGTCGACGATCCGCTCGGGGGGCACGCCGAACTTGGCCTTTACGCCTTCCACATCGAGCTTTTCGTTCGACATGGTGTTGACCCAAAGCGTGCGCTCGTCGACCAGCTGGGTGAGGTCCTTGTCGCCGGTGGAGATGACCGTGCGCCAGCCGCGCTTGCGCGCTTCCTCTGCGAGCGTGCCGATGACATCGTCCGCTTCGACGCCGTCGACGCAGAGGAATGGCCAGCCGAGGGCCTTGACGGCTTCGTAGAGAGGCTCGACCTGCCTGCGCAGATCGTCGGGCATCGCGCTGCGCGTCGCCTTGTACGCCGGATAGACGTCGTCGCGGAACGTACGGCCTTTGGCGTCGAAGACCGCAGCCCACGCATGCGCCTTGTAGTCATTGGCGAGCTTGCGCAGCATGTTGAGCACGCCGTAGATGGCGCCGGTCGGCTCTCCGGTCTTCGGGCTCCTCAGCTCGGGCAGCGCATGGAAGGCGCGGTACAGGTACGACGAGCCGTCGACCAGCAACAACGTCTTTGCGGAATCAGTCTCCGGCACGATGGACAGAAGAGAAACTGCGGCGGGGCGTGGGCATTATGGCAGATAGTAGAATGCCTCCATGCGCCCTCTGGCGGTGTTTGTCCTGATGTGCGCCGCCAGCAGCGCGCCTGCACAGGAGAAACCCGAGCAACTGCAGGAACTGCCGCCGCCGGAGATCTCCGGGCCGGACGAGCCGGCGGTGCGCATTCCCGTGCAGAAGGAGGACAAGGTCGAGGAATTGCGCGAAGGCGGTCGCATCGTCATGCTCAAGGTCACCCCGCCGAACGGCAGGCCGTACTACCTCGTCGACACCACCGGCAACGGCAACTGGATGCGCCGCGATTCTCTCGACGACGGCGTGCGCGTGCCGATGTGGCCGGTCTACATCTTCGACTAGTTTGTCCGTCTATACCTCCGTCACCGAGGCCGAGCTCGCCGCCTGGCTCAAGCACTACTCGGTCGGCGAGTTGAAAGCGCTCGAGCCGATCAAGGCCGGCATCGAGAACACGAACTACTTCGTGACGACCACGCAGGGCGGCTACGTGCTCACGCTCTTCGAGCGCCTGCCGGCAGCCGAGCTGCCCTTCTACCTCGACTTGATGGCGCACCTCGCGCGCCACGGCATCCCGTCGCCGGCGCCGATCGCCGATCTCTCGGATCACTACCTGCAGGCGCTGAAGGGCAAGCCTGCCGCCCTCGTCACGCGGCTGCCGGGCCGGTCGGTCGAGCGCCCCGGCGAAGCGGAATGCGCGGAGCTCGGCGCGCTCCTTGCGCGGATGCATCTCGCGGGACGGTCCTACCCCGCTTACCTGGAGAACCCGCGCGGGCCGAAGTGGTGGCGGCTTGCGGCCAATGACTTGAAGCCTCACGTCACAAAGGAAGAGAACACATTGCTGGAGAGCGAGCTCGCCTTCCAGGCGCAGCACCGGTTTCCCGACCTGCCGCGCGGCCCGGTGCACGCCGATCTCTTCCGCGATAACGCGTTGTTCCAGAAGGGCCGCATCTCGGGCGTGATCGACTTCTACTTCGCCGGCGTCGATGGCCTGCTCTATGACGTCGCTGTCTGCGCGAACGACTGGTGCCTCGACCAAGAGTTCGGCCTCGACACGGCGCGGACGCATGCGCTTATGGCCGCTTACGAGGCGGTACGCCCCATGGCGCCGGCCGAGCACGCCGCGTGGCCGGTCATGCTGCGCGCTGCGGCGCTGCGTTTCTGGCTCTCGCGGCTGCATGACTTCCATCTGCCGCGCCCCGGCATGCTGGTGCACAAGCACGATCCCGGGCACTTCCGCAGGATCCTGGAATGCAGGCGCGCATCGTAGGCGCGGCCCGCGGCGTGCGCTGGCTCGCGGAAGGCTGGCGGCTCTTTCGCGCTGCGCCGCTCGGCTGGCTTGCCGCGGTCTTCGGCTATTGGCTGGTCATGAGCGTGGTGTCGCTCCTGCCGGTCATCGGCGCGGCTGCGGCCGCTGTGCTGGTGCCGGCGTTCTCGGTGGGCTTCATGGCGCTCGCACGGGCAGCCGGGCGGCGTGCACCGCTCGAGCTATCGCTGCTCTTCGACGGCTTCCGGCACGAGCTGCGCGCCCAATTGACGCTGGGCGTGCTTTACCTCCTCTGCCTCGCGCTCCTGCTCGGCGCGAGCGTGCTCGCCGACGACGGCGCGCTCGCGCAGTGGCTGCTCACCGGACGGCGCCCCGACATCGAGGTCCTGGAGTCCAATGCTTTCTTTGGCGCCCTCGCGGCGATGGCTGCGCTCTATATGCCGGTCATGCTCGCCTTCTGGTTCGCCCCGCCGCTCGCCGCCTGGCACTCGACCGGTGCGGCCAAGGCGCTCTTCTTCAGCTTTGCGGCATCGATGATGAACTGGCGGGCTTTCCTCGGCTACGGCGCCGTGACCGCGGTAATCACGCTGGTGATCCCGTTTGTCGTGCTGTCCCTGCTCGCCCTCTTCGCGGAAGGCAGTCGCGTCCCAGCCGCAACTTTCGTGCTGCCCCTCATGATCCTGCTCCTGCCGACCCTGTTCGCGAGCTTCTATGCGAGCTATCGCGACATCTTTGGGTATGATGCCCCGCCATGAAGCTTCCCGAGCTCTCGGAAAGCGCCTCCCCTGAATTCACCGATGCCGCCAGCTGCAAGGCCTGGCTCGAGCACGTGCCGCTTGCCAACGTCGCCGCGGCACAGTCGGAGCTTCTCGAGCAGATCGGGGAATTCAACACGTTCCCCGCGTCGGCCGCCCAGCGCCTGAGCGTGATGGAGGCGCTGCGCGAGGCGGTGAACTTCGTGCAGATCGAGCAGGCGAAGCGCTTCGCCAACCGCGCCCTGCCGATGACCGAGCAGGAAAGCGCGGCGTTCGACACGACCATCGGCTTGTGGGACCAGATGATGGCGGGCTACCAGCGTTGCCTGGACGGCGCCCTCAACAAGGATTCCGGCATGCGGGCGCAGGCGGCCCTCGTCTGCCAGCGCCTCGCTTCCTACATCGGGCTTAAGATGTTCCACCACTACCGGGCCTATCGCGAGGTACCGGCCGACGATTGGCGCTCGCTCCACGAAACCTACGCCGCCGCCGAGCAGCTCGATGTCGCCGAGGACACCGTCAAGGACTTCCTCAATCGCGATATCCAGGACACTTCTCCGCGCGTCGCCTACGCGCGCGCCGCGCTGATGGGCCTCTCCAATCCGAACGAGCTCGCGCAGCGCCAGCTCACCTTCGTCGCCTATCTGCTCGAGCGCTGGGGCAACAAGCTCGAGGTGGAGACGAAGCCGGTCGACGAAGGCGAGGGCGTGCCGCCGCTCATTGCGGATCTCGCGAGCGACAGCTGTCCGGAGCGCGGCGAGAACAAGGCGAGCGATCCGCGTTATCTGGATGCGCGCAAGCTCGCCAAGAGCCTGCGCAACCGGGTGGCTCTGCTTCGCAAGGGCGAGTCCCCGGCGAAGCTCGCGCTCGGCGAGGACTGCGTGCAGCCTTCATGCGAGCAGCTGCTCGTCTACCTCTATCGCCAGTGGTGCCAACCGAAGCCGGCCCGCGCGGTCGAGAGACGCCCCGCTGCGCGGCCGGCCGAAGGCTGCAACGAGCTCGCGGGCATCCACTACTACATCTCGGGCCGCGTGTTCAAGGCTCCGAGCCAGCAGTCCGAGCTCACGCAGAAGCAGCGCGAGGAAATCGCCACCTTCGGACGCGTCAGCACGCGCGAGGAAGACGACTACAGCAATGCGAAAGGCTTCGTCGTCGAAAAATGGGAGATCGAGGACGAGAGCGCGCAGGGCATGCGCATGGTGCGTCGGTCGAGCGAGGCCGGCAAGCGCATGGCGCACGGACAGCTGTTGGGCGTGCGGCCGGCCGATGGCAAGCATTTCATGCTGGCGCAGGTGCGCTGGCTCATGGGCGCGGAGAACGGCGACGTTCGCGCCGGCGTGAAGCTGCTGCCCGGACTGCCGCGGCCGCTCGCAGTGCGGCCGACGGGCCTCAACGTGCAGGCCGACAGCTGGGTGCCGGCCATCGCATTGAGCGCGGTGCCGGCGCTGGAATCGCCTCCCTCGCTCGTGCTGCCGAGCGGCTGGTACAAGCCCAAGCGGATCATCGAGGTCTACGACCAGAGCTCGTCCAAGGCGATGCTCACCGAGGTGATCGAGCGCGGCATCGACTTCGAGCGCGTCGCCTACCAGACGGTGCCCTGAGTCGAATCGTATGAGCGCGGAGCCGGTGCCGACTGCAATCACGCTGCATCAGAAGTCGCGGGTGCTCGAGATCGTCTTTACCGACGGCCGGAGCTTCCGCCTGCCCTACGAGTACCTGCGCGTGTACTCGCCTTCGGCCGAAGTGAAGGGGCACGGTCCGGGACAGGAAGTGCTCCAGACCGGCAAGCGCAACATCGAGATCCGTTCCCTCGAGCCGGTGGGCTCCTACGCGGTGCAGCCGGCGTTCTCGGACGGCCACAACACGGGCATCTACTCTTGGGAGTACCTGTACGAGCTTGGCGAGAACCAGGAAACGCTCTGGAACGATTATCTGGCAAGGCTGAAACAGGCCGGCAAAGGCCGCGACTGATGGCGAAGGAAGTCGATTTCGGTTTCCGCAAGGTTGCCGAGGACGAGAAGGCCCAGCGCGTGGGCGAGGTGTTCGATCGTGTCGCCGAGCGCTACGACGTGATGAACGACCTCATGTCGCTCGGGCTGCATCGCTACTGGAAGCACTTTGCCGTGTCGGTCGCGCGGCCGCGCGCGGGAGAGCGCGTGCTCGATGTCGCCTCCGGGAGCGGCGATCTCGCCGCTGTTTTCGCGCGGCGAGTGCAGCCCGGCGGAGAGGTGTGGGCGACCGACGTGAACATGAAGATGCTCGAGCGCGGGCGCGATCGACTGCTTGATGCCGGAGCGCTCGCGCCTGCGGTGCAATGCGATGCCGAGCGACTGCCTTTTTCCGACGCCTATTTCGATTGCGTCACCGTGGGCTTCGGCCTGCGCAACATGACGCACAAGGACCGCGCGCTCGCCGAGATGGCGCGAGTCCTCAAGCCCGGCGGCCGGCTTGTGGTGCTCGAGTTCTCGAAGGTCTGGGCACCCCTGCAGGGCGCGTACGATCTCTACTCTTTCCGCGTGCTGCCTTGGCTCGGCCAGCGCGTTGCGGGGGCGGGCGAGCCCTATCGCTATCTCGCCGAATCGATTCGCATGCATCCGGATCAAGCCGAATTGAAGACGATGCTGGAGGCGGCGGGCTTCTCCGAGGTCGAGGTATTCAATCTCGCCGCCGGGGTCGTGGCCGTGCATCGCGGCATCCGGTTTTGATAGCATGGCCAGCTTGGAGGCAAGCATTCATGCGTAAGTGGTTACTTGGAATATGCATCACGCTGGCGGGCGCGATCGTCGTTGCGAGCGATGCGGACGCGAAGCGCCTGGGCGGAGGCCGCTCGGTCGGCGTACAGCGCAACGTCACCCCGGCTCCGGCGAAGCCGGCGCAGCAGGCGGCACCGCAGCAACAGCCCACGCCACAGCCACAAGCGGCGGCGCAGCAAGGCGGCCGCTGGGGCATGTTCGGCGGAATTCTCGGCGGGCTCGCGCTCGGTGGTCTGCTCGGTTACCTCTTCGGTGGCAGCGGGCTCGGCGCAATCGTCCTGCTTGCGCTGCTCGCCTTCGCCGGGGCGCTTGCGCTACGCGCGTTCGCGCGGCGCACCCAGGCCGGTCAGGTCGCCGGAATGGGCAACGAGACGATGGCGGTGCCCGAGCGTGCGCCCGGCGCCACTACGGTCGCGCAAGCGGCCGGGGTGCCCGCAGGCTTCGATACCGCCGGATTCCTGCGCGCGGCGAAGATGAACTTCATCAAGCTGCAGGTCGCGAACGACTCGGGGTCGCTCGAGGAGATCCGCGAATTCACCACGCACGAGATGTTCGACGAGCTGCGCCGCGACGCGCAGGCCGGGCAGCAGACCGACGTCGTCGCGCTCAACGCCGACCTGCTCGAGCTCGCCACCGCGCGGGACAAGCATTGGGCGAGCGTGCGCTTCTCGGGCATGGTGCGCGAGACACCCGGCACCCCGCCCGTGGGCTTCGAGGAGGTGTGGAACCTCGTCAAGCCCGCCGACGGCTCGAGCGGATGGCTGCTCGCCGGCATCCAGCAGATGCATTGAGCGACACCGCCCCTCGCGCAAAGGCCACCCCCGCGGTGGCCTTTTGCTTTCTGCTCAATCAGCTCCTCGGGCGCGAGAGCTGGGCGCGCGAGCGCCTGGAGCGCTTCGTCGGCCAGTCGGCCGAGCTTCGTCCGCCGATCCTGCCGCCGCTGCGCCTCGTCATCGCTCCAGGCGGTCGCATCGAGCCCGGCGGCGATGAGCCCATCGCGATCGTCACGCTGGAGGGGATCGCCGGCGAGAGCGAGCTCGCCGATGAGCTGCGCTTCCTGCAGAAGAACCTCCGCTGGGATTTCGAGGAGGAGCTCTCCCACGTCATGGGCGACGTCGCCGCCGAGCGCGCCGGTGCAACGCTGCGCGCGTTTGCGCGCTGGCAGGCGGACGCGGCGCAGCGCCTCACCGAGGCGCTGGCCGATTACGCCACCGCCGAGAGCGGCATGCTCGTGCGGCGCGGCGAGCTCGAGCGCTTTGCCGCCGAAGTCGAGCGCCTGCGCGCCGCGATCGACCAGCTCGAGCGCCGCCTTGCTTAGACTCTTCCGCCTCGTCCGCATCTTCGCGATCACCGTGCAATACGGCTTGCACGAGTTCATCCCGTCGATGCCCGGCGACTTCGTGCTGCGGCTCCTCGCCGGCCGGCGCGACGAACCCCGTGGCCAGCGGCTGCGCGAAGCGCTCGAGCGTCTGGGACCGATCTTCGTCAAGTTCGGGCAGGTGCTCTCCACGCGGCGCGATCTCCTGCCGCTCGACATCGCCGATGAGCTCGCCAAGCTGCAGGATCAGGTGCCGCCGTTCGACTCGACGCTCGCCATTGCCGAGATCCAGCGCAGCCTCGGGCGTCCGCTCGGCGAGGTCTTCGACAGCCTGGAGCGGGCGCCGGTGGCGAGCGCTTCCATCGCGCAAGTGCATCTCGGCGTGCTGAAGGACGGCCGCGAAGTGGCCGTCAAGGTGCTGCGCCCGGGCGTCGAGCGCGAGATCGCGAAGGATCTGGCGCTTCTGCGCACTGCGGCGTCCTTGGTCGAAAAGCTCTCGCCGGAAGGCCGGCGGCTGAAGCCGCGCGAGGTGGTGGGCGAATTCGCGCGCCACCTGGACGAGGAGCTGAATCTCCTGATCGAGGCGGCGAATGCGAGCCAGCTGCGACGCAATTTCCGCGGCTCGCAGCTGCTCGTGGTTCCGGAGGTGCACTGGGACCTGTGCTCCGAGCGCGTGATGGTGATGGAGCGCATGCATGGCGTGCCGATCTCGCAGATCGCGCTGCTGCGCGAGAAAGGCATCGACCTCAAGGCGCTCGGCCGTACGGGCGTCGAGATCTGCTTCAGCCAGGTGTTCCGCGACGGCTTCTTCCACGCCGACATGCACCCCGGCAACATCTTCGTCGCCACCGAGGGCGAGCTGCGCGGGCGCTACATCGCGCTCGATTTCGGCATCGTCGGCACGCTGACCGAAGTCGACAAGAACTACCTGGCGCAGAACTTCCTCGCCTTCCTGAACCGCGACTACCGGCGCGTCGCGCAGGCCCACCTCGATGCGGGGTGGGTGCCGGCGGGCACGCGGCTCGAGGAGTTCGAGGCGGCGATCCGCGCGGTGTGCGAGCCCGTCTTCGCCCGGCCCCTCAAGGAAATCTACTTCGGCCGGCTGCTGCTGCGCCTCTTCCAGACCTCCCGTCGCTTCAACGTCGAAATCCAGCCGCAGCTCGTGCTGCTGCAGAAGACGCTGCTCAACATCGAAGGGCTCGGCCGTGAGCTCGATCCGGACCTCGACCTCTGGATCACGGCGAAGCCGTTCTTGGAGCGCTGGATGAGCGAGCAGGTCGGCTGGCGCGGCTTCATCCGCACGCTGCGCCAGGAGGCGCCGTACTGGGCGGGGACACTGCCCCAGCTGCCGAGGCTCCTGCATCGCGCGCTTGCCGAAGACCGTCTCGGCGCCCTCCGTGCTTCGGTCGAGCGCCTGGCGGCCGAGAGCGCGAGGCGCAACGATCTCCTGACGGCGCTCCTCGTAGCGGCCCTCGTTGCTTTGATCCTAAGTGCCGCAGGATTCTTCTAAGCCGGATTTCTGGGACACGCGCTACCGCGGCGGCGTCACGCCCTGGGACGCGGGCGGCGTTCCGGCGCGCCTCGTCTTGTGGTTGCGCACGCAGCCAAAGGGTCGCCGGGTGCTGGTGCCCGGCTGTGGCTCCGGTTACGAGCTCGGCCAATTTCATGAGCATGGCGACGACGTGCTCGGCATCGATATCTCCGACGCCGCACTCGAGCGCGCACGCAAGCTCGGCGTGCCGGTGAGGAAGGCGGATTTCTTTACGCTCGATGAACCGGCCTTCGATGTGGTGTACGAGCGCACGTTTCTTTGCGCGCTGCCGCGCCGGTGCTGGCCGGACTGGGGTGCGCGTATCCCGGCGCTGGTTCGCCCCGGCGGACTGCTCGCGGGCTTCTTCTTCTTCGACGACAACGAGCGCGGGCCGCCGTTCGGCATCTCGATGCCGCGGCTTCACGAGCTGCTCGACGCGTCATTCGTGCTTACCGAAGACGAAGCGATTCTCCCGGAGCAATCCGTGCCGGTGCTGAGAGCGAGAGAGCGTTGGCAGGTCTGGAAGCGCTCGATATGATGGCGCGCGCATGCTGATCGGCTCGGTCGTCGTCTATCTCGCGGTCACGATCGCCATCGGGTTGTGGGCCGCGCAGCGCGTGCACAACTCCAAGGACTACGTCGTCGCCGGGCGCAGCCTCCCCCTCTACATGAACACGGCGACCGTGTTCGCGACGTGGTTCGGCGCGGAAAGCGTGCTCTCGGTCTCGGTCGAATTCTCGAAGAGCGGCTTGGGCGGCATCATCGCCGACCCGTTCGGCTCCTCGATGTGCCTGGTCGTCGTGGCGATCTTCTTCGCGCGTGCCTTCTACCGCATGGACCTCCTCACGATCGGCGACTTCTACCGCAAGCGCTACGGGCGCACGATGGAATTCGGCACGAGCGTGGTGATCGCGATCTCGTACCTTGGCTGGACCGCCGCGCAGCTTACGGCGCTGGGCCTCGTCTTTTCCACGCTCACCGACGGCGCCATCTCGCTCAGCACCGGCATCGTCCTCAGCGGCGTGGTCGTGCTGGGCTACACCATCTGGGGCGGCATGTGGTCGGTCGCGATGACCGACCTTTTCCAGTCGGTGATGATCATCGTCGGTCTGGGACTGGTCGCCTGGGTGGTGGGCGACATGGCGGGCGGGCCCGCCAAGGTCATTGCGGCCGCTTCGGATGCGGACAAATTCCAGTTCTGGCCCAAGGGCGACGTGAAGGAATGGTTCGCGTTCGTCACCGCGTTCCTCACGCTCGCCATCGGCTCGATCCCGCAGCAGGACATCTTCCAGCGCGTGACCTCCGCCAAGAACGAGCGCACGGCCATCCTCGGCAGCTTGCTCGGCGGCGGAGTCTACTTCTGCTTCGTCTTCGTGCCGATCTTCATCGTCGTCGCTTCGCTGATGCTCGACCCGAAGCTCGGCAGCCTGCTCAATGCCGAAGACGCCCGCGACATGCAGCGCATCCTGCCGAGCTTCATCCTCGAGCACACGCCGCTGTGGATCAGGGTGCTGTTTTTCGGCGCGCTGCTCTCAGCGATCCTCTCGACCGCGAGCGGTGCCATCATCGCGCCGACATCGCTTTGCACCGAGAACATCATCAAGCCGCTCTTCCCGCGCATGAGCGACCGCCAGTTCCTGCTTACGCTGCGCATCATTCTTGTCACCTTCACGGCTGCCGCGCTCATCTTCGCGCTCAACTCCAAGGCGACCATGTACGACATGGTGCAGAACGCCTACACGGTGACGCTGGTCGCGGCGCTCGTACCGCTCGCCGCCGGCATCTACTGGAAGCGGGCTAATAATGTCGGCGCGCTAGCGTCCTGCGCATGCGGGCTGGCCGGGTGGCTCATCGCAGCATTCTTCGCTCCGGATGCGACCGTGCCGCCGCCTCTCATCGGACTCGTCACCTCCATCTTCGGCATGGTCGCAGGCGCGCTCGTGCCCGGCGGTCATGCCGTTGCCCACGCGCACCACCACAGCGGACCGCACTGACACGGCCGGCGCTGCGGGCGCTTCCGCGTTCGCTCGCTTCGCGTTCGCGGTCTACGCGCTTCTCGTGGTCTATGCCTCTCTTTATCCGCTCGAAGGCTGGCGCGATCATGGGCTTTCGCCCTTCGCCTATCTCACCTCCGCCTGGCCTAGGTATGTCACCGGCTTCGATGTCGCTGCCAACGTGGCGGGCTACCTGCCGTTCGGCCTGCTCTGCGTGCTGGCGCTGCATCCCCGTGTGCGAGGGCTCGGCGCGTTCGCTGCGGCGCTCGGCAGTGCCGCGCTCCTTTCGGTCGGCATGGAGGCGTTGCAGAGCTACCTCCCGGCGCGCGTCGCCAATAACCTGGACGTGCTGTGCAATGTCGCGGGCGGCGCCTGCGGTGCGGCGCTCGGCGTGCTCGCCGTGCCGAGCGTCCTCGGAGGGCCGCTCGAGCGCCTGCGTGCGCGAGCGTTCCTTTCCGGCGCCGCAATCGACGCCGGGCTCACGCTGCTCGGGCTGTGGCTGCTCACGCAGCTCAATCCGGCGACGCTGCTCTTCGCCGCCGGCGACCTGCGGGATCTCCTGGCCTCGGGCGGCGCCGGTCGGGCGCGTGCGCCTGAATTCTTCATCGCCATCGAAGCCGTCACCGCAACGGCGAACCTCATGAGCGTCGGCCTCTTGCTTTCCGTGCTGGTGCGTCCCGGCCGGCCGGTGCGCGCCATGTTCGCGGGGCTCGTCATCGGCGCGGTGGCGGTCAAGGTGCTCGCCTTCGCCATCATCATGCGCGCGGAACACGTGTTCGTCTGGCTGACCTCCGGCGCGCAGATCGGCCTTGCCGCGGGCGTGCTCGCGACGCTCGTCGCGATCAAGCTGCCGCGTGTCGCTCGCCTCGCGCTCGCCGCAGTGCTGATCATGGCCGCGACGGTGCTCGTGAACCTCGCTCCGCCGAATCCTTATCTCGCCGCTACGCTCAAGCTCTGGCAGCAGGGGCATTTCCTCAACTTCAACGGGCTCACGCGGCTCGTGAGCGCTCTTTGGGCCTTCATCGCGCTCGCCTACCTGATGTTCCTCGCGGCGCGGCGGCGGGAGTTGGGCAGTTAAAATTGAGCATGTCTTACTACGCAAAGCACGTGTTCTTCTGCTGCAACCAGCGCGATGGGGGCCGGGTCTGCTGCAATGACAAGGGCGCTTCGGCGATCCGCGACTACGCCAAGCAGCGCGTCAAGGAGCTGGGGCTCTCTGGCGAAGGCAAGATCCGCATCAACCAGGCCGGCTGCCTCGATCGCTGCGAGGAAGGGCCCTGCATCGTGGTCTATCCGGAAGCGGTCTGGTACAGCTATGTCGACCGCGCCGACGTGGATGAGATCATCGAGGAGCACTTGAAGCACGGCCGCGTGGTCGAACGCCTGAGGATGTGAGGGCCGGCACCCGCAGGGAATTCATCGCCGGCCCGGCCGGCCGCATCGAATGCGCGGTGGATGGGCCCGAGAGCTCTCCTGCAGGCATTGCCCTGGTGGCGCATCCGCATCCGCTCTACGGCGGCACGCTCGACAACAAGGTGGTGCAAACGCTTGCCCGTGCCTTCGTCGAGCTGGGCTACGAGGCGTGGCGTCCGAACTTCCGGGGCGTCGGCGAAACCGAGGGTGCGCACGATGAAGGGCGCGGCGAGCTCGAGGACCTCGCTGCCATCGTCGCGCATCTCAAGCCGGCGCGGCTCGCGCTTGCCGGGTTTTCATTTGGCGCCGGTGTCCAGGTCTTCCTCGCGCAGCGCGTCAAGGCCGAGCATCTCGTGCTGGTCGGCCTCGCCGCCACGCGCTTTGAGCTGCCGCGGGTACAAGCCGGCACGCTCGTCATCCACGGCGAGCAGGACGACACTGTCCCGCTTGCCAGCGTGCTCGACTGGGCACGGCCTCAGGAGCTGCCGGTCGTCGTGATCCCGGGCGCCGATCACTTCTTCCACCGCAAGCTGAATCTCCTGCGCGAACTGGTGCGGAAGCACTGCGCATGACCGCGCTGCGGGCTCGAGGACTGCGTAAGAGCTACGCCACGCAGGAGGTCGTGAGCGGCATCGACCTCGACGTGGCGCCGGGCGAATGCTTCGGACTCCTGGGGCCGAACGGCGCCGGAAAGACCACCACGCTGCGTCTTTGCCTCGGTCTTTCGCATCCCGACGCGGGCGAGATCGAGCTCCTCGGCGAGCCCGTGCCAGCGCGGGCCCGCGAGGCGCGCAGGCGCATCGGCGTAGTGCCGCAGTTCGACAATCTCGACCCGGATTTCACCGTCGCCGAGAACCTGCTCGTCTTCGGCCGTTACTTCTCGATGCCGGCGGCGCAGGTGCGCGCGAAAGTCCCGGAGCTCCTCGAGTTCGCCGGCCTCGCCGGCCGCGAAGGCGCACGCATCAGCGCGCTCTCCGGCGGCATGAAGCGGCGCCTGACGCTTGCGCGCGCGCTGATCAACGATCCGCAGCTCCTCGTGCTCGACGAGCCCACCACCGGGCTCGATCCCCAGGCGCGCCATCTCATCTGGGAGCGGCTGCGCCGTCTCACGCAGGAGGGGAAGACGCTCGTCCTCACCACGCATTTCATGGAGGAAGCCGAGCGCCTGTGCCATCGCCTCGCGGTCATGGACCGCGGCCGCCTCATCGCCAGCGGCTCGCCGCGCGAGCTGATCGCCGAGCACATCGAGCCTCAGGTCGTCGAGGTGCATGGCAACGGTTTTGAGACATGGATGCAGCACGCGCGCAGCCTCGCGCCGCGGGTCGAGCGTGCAGGTGACACGGTGTTCGCGTATGCGGTCGATGTCGCGCCGATCATCGCCGATCTGCGCGGGCAGCCCGAGCTTAGCTACCTGCACCGCCCCGCGAGCCTGGAGGACGTGTTCCTCAAGCTCACCGGCCGCGATCTGAGAGACTGAGATGCGCTGGATTGCGGTCTGGCAGAGGAACTTCCTTGTCTGGCGAAAGCTCGTCATCGCCTCGGTGCTGACCAACCTCGCCGACCCGCTCATCCTGCTTTTCGGTCTCGGCTACGGCCTCGGCGCGCTCCTGCCCTCGGTGAAAGGCATGTCGTACATGGCGTTCTTCGCCGCCGGGACGCTCTGCTCGGCGACCATGTTCACTGCCTCGTTCGAGTCGATGTTCTCGGGCTTCTCCCGCATGCACGGGCAGAAAACCTGGGATGCGATCCTCTATGCGCCTCTGACGATCGACGACGTTGTCGCGGGCGAGATCATCTGGGCCGCAAGCAAGGCCTGGCTCTCCGGCGCGACCATCCTCGCCGTCGTCGCCGTCTTCGGCCTCGCTACGTCGCCGCTCGTGGTCCTTGCGCTGCCGGTGGCGTTTCTCGTCGGCCTCGCGTTCGCCGCGGTCGGCATGATCATGACGGTCCTCGCCAGGAACTGGGACTTCTTCAGCTTCTACATGACGCTCATCATGACGCCGATGACCATGGTGTCCGGCGTGTTCTTCCCCGCCGAGCAGCTGCCGAAGCCCGTGCTCGCGGTTGCGCAAGTACTGCCGCTCTACCACGGCGTCGAGCTCGTGCGACCGCTGGTCGCGGGCCGCGTGCCTAGCGGCGTCGCACTGCACATTGCGGTGCTGCTCGTTTATGCTGCGGCCGGCTACGCCATCACGATCATGTTCGCTCGCCGCCGCTTTTCGGCCTGATGCTCTGGGTCAAGTCCCTGCACATCATTTTCATGGTGACCTGGTTCGCCGGGCTCTTCTACTTGCCGCGGCTTTTCGTCTATCACGCCATGGCCGAAGATCAGGTCTCGCGCGAGCGCTTCAAGATCATGGAGCGCAAGCTTTACTACGGAATCATGACGCCGGGCGGCGTGCTGACCATCGTCTTCGGCGTGTGGCTGTGGCTGGGCTGGTTTCGGGGTGAAATGGGAGAAACGCCACGCTGGCTGCTCGCCAAAATGGCGCTCGGTGCCGCGCTCGTCGGCTACCACCTTTGGTGCCGGCGCTTGATGCGGGACTTCGCGGCGGACCGCAACACGAAAAGCCACGTCTGGTTCCGCTGGTTCAACGAATTCCCGGTGCTCGTCCTCTTCGCGGGGGTATTCGTCGTTGTCTTCAAGCCGTCCTGAGTCGTTCTTCGCGAGCTGTCCGCGCGGGCTCGAGGCCGAGCTCGCGCGCGAGCTCGCCGGTCTCGACATCGCCGCCACCGCCGTCCCCGGCGGGGTCGCCTTCAGCGGCTCATGGGACGCCTGCTATCGCGCGAACCTGTGGTCGCGTATCGCCTCGCGCATCCTGTGGCGCGTCGCGGAATTCGACTACCACACCGAGACGGACCTGTACGACGCGGCGCGCGCCATCGACTGGCCGCGCTACTTTCGCGTCGAGCGCACGCTCCGGGTCAACGTCACGGCGCAGAAGAGCCCGCTGAAGAGCCTGGAATTCGCGACGCTGCGCGTCAAGGACGCGGTATGCGACCGCTTTCGCGATGCGCTCGGCAAGCGGCCGAGCATTGACCGCGCCAACCCTGATGTGCGAGTCCACGCATTCCTGGAGAGCGCGCGCGGCACGCTGTATCTGGACACCTCGGGCGAGCCGCTCTTCAAGCGCGGTTGGCGCGCTGGCGTCGCCGACGCTCCGCTGCGCGAGAACCTCGCCGCAGGCATCCTCATGCTCACCGGCTGGAGTCCCGACGAGCCGCTGCTGGATCCCATGTGCGGCGGCGGCACGTTCCTCGTCGAGGCGGGCGCCATGGCGCGCGGCCGTGCGCCGGGAGGAAAGCGCCGCTTCGGGTTCGAGAAGCTTTCTGCCTTCGACAGCGCGGCTTGGGAGCGAGTCAAGAATGAGCCGCGGGCGGTCGAGCGCACCCCGGCGCTCCATGGCAGCGACCTCGATCCCAAGGCGCTCAATGCGACGCGCCGTAACCTCGCCGAGGCTGGGGTCGAGCGCTGGACGAAGATCGAGCGCAGCGACGTGCTCGAGCGCACGGCGCCTGCGCCGAGCGGCGTAATGATCATGAATCCGCCGTATGGCGAGCGCATGGGAAGCGCCGATGAGCTGGCGCGCTTCTATCCGCGCTTGGGTGATCATCTGAAAAGAAACTTCGCCGGGTGGCGCTGCTACATCTTCACCGCGGACCTGCGCCTGCCGAAGCTCATCCGCCTCGAGGCGTCGCGCCGTATTCCCCTATGGAACGGCGCGCTCGAGTGCCGCCTCTATGAATTCCAGATTGTCGCCGGCAGTCATAGGAAAAAGTCAGCGCCGGCCTAAGTAGTCCCATGTGGGATTACCGCCGGTGACGCGAGGTCCATAGGCATATTTGAGGAGCGGCACTCTCGTACCCGCGCGGTGTACCGGCAAGGGCTCTTCGCAGGTCGCGTCGGCCGGAGCCCAGTACAGCCCGAGCTCGCGCATGAGGTTGAGCGCGTCGAACGGTGCCTTCACCTTGACGTCGTTGTCGAAGTAGACGTACACATCGCGGCCGTCGCGATGCCAGTTGCGTATGTGCCGCGCCCAGCCCGAGAGCGCGCGGTCGGAATAGCCGCTCGTGTAGATCTTGATGTCGCCGTGCAGGCGCACGTAGACGAAATCAGCGGTGACATGGAGCATCTTCGGCCACTTGCCCGCGGTGTCGGCGACCACGAGGCCGATCCGGTGCTCGCGCAGCAGGCGCACGAATTCGCCGGTCATGAAGCTCGGATGGCGGATCTCGACCGCATGGCGCAGCGGCCGGTCTGCGTCGATGGCGAGGCGCGAGCGGCCGACGTGCTGCGCGGCAAGAGCCTAAAGAAGCGCGCGAGGCGCTCGCCGTCGAACCGGAACATCGGCGGAAACTGCCACAGGAAGGGACCGAGCTGTTCGCGCAGGCTCAGGATGCCCGAGGCGAAGAAATTGGCGAGCGGTCTTTCGATGTTCTTGAGCCGCAGCATGTGCGTGATGTAGCGCGAACCCTTGACCGCGAAGACGAACCCGGCGGGCGTTTCTGCGTGCCGCTGCGCGTAATACGCGGGTCGCTGCAAGG
This sequence comes from Burkholderiales bacterium, assembly GCA_035632415.1. GTDB lineage: Bacteria > Pseudomonadota > Gammaproteobacteria > Burkholderiales > SG8-39 > SCGC-AG-212-J23. Next base: position 17,383 of record DASQGW010000142.1, read on the forward strand.
AGTAGAACGAGCCGTTGATCTCGACTGTCGGGAAGTGCCGGCCGCAGAACTCGAGCTCCCGCCGCTGCGGCATGCCCTCGGGATAGAACACCTTGCGCCACGGGTCGTAGCGCCAACCTGAGATGCCGATGCGGATCACGCGAACTTCAGCTTCCGCCACGCCTCCGTCTTTTGCATGCTTGCAAGCTGCGCGTGATCCGTGAGATCGAGCGTGAGCGGCATGATCGACACGTAGCCTTGCTCGATCGCCCAGCGGTCGGTGCCTTCCTCGGTCGCCTCGACCGGCACGACCGTGAACCAGTAGTGCGTGCGTCCCATGGGGTCCTTCGCCGGCGCTACCCGCCCGTCGTAATGGCGCAGCGATTGCCGCGTCCACCGGATGCCGCGCGGGTTCCTCGCCGGGAAGTTGACGTTGACGAGACAAAGGTCCTCGATCGCAAGCAAGAGCTCGAGCACCGAAGCCACCCACGGCTTGAGCAGCTCGAAATCCGGCTGCTCCTTGTCCGTCGCCGGCGCGCTGAGCGCGATGCCGCGTCGGCCGAGGAGCGCGCCTTGCTTCGCTCCGGCGAGCGTCCCGGAATGCCACACGGCGTTGCCGAGATTCGTCCCGATATTGATGCCCGAGAGGACCACATCCACTTTCTCCCAAAGCGTCGTCCCGAGCATCACGCAGTCGCTCGGCGTCCCGTTCACGCGATAAGCGTCGAGGCTCGGAATGGCCGTCCGCTTCCAGCTCACCGGCCGGGAAGCGGTGATCGACTGGCTCGCGGACGACATCTCGACGTCCGGCGCCACGATGCGTACCTCGCCGAATCGGGAAGCGACCTGCGCCAAAGCGGCTATGCCCGGGCTATAGACGCCGTCGTCGTTCGTGATGAGGATTCGCATTTCCCCTACCCGAGCAAGTAGCGTGCGCATTACGCTGATCCACAACCCCGGCGCCGGCAAGACGGGCGCCAAAGAAGCGAAGAAGCTGCGCAAGTTCCTCGAGGGGCATGGCCACGAGGTGCGCTACCGGTCGACGAAGGAAGACGGCTGGAAGCGCGCGCTCAAGAAGCGCGCCGACCTGGTGGTGGTCGCCGGCGGCGACGGTACCGTGGGCAAGGTCGCGCGGCGTCTGGCTGGGCGCGGTGTTCCGATCGGTGTGCTTCCTTCCGGAACGGCGAACAACATCGCTCGTACGCTCGGGCTCATCGACCGCCCTTTCGAGGAGATCGTCCGCGGATGGGACCAGCCGCGGCACGTGATGCTGGACCTGGGCATCGTCGAGGGGCCTTGGGGCGAGCGCTACTTCATCGAAGGCGTGGGCGCCGGGCTCTTTGCGGGCGTCCTCGCCAAGCCCGCAGGCAAGCAGGCCAAGAAATCGAGGAAGCCGGTGGAGGCCGCGCTCGAGCGTTTGAGGCGCGAGGCGGCCGAGGCGGAGCCGCTCGAGGTCAGCGCGAGGCTCGACGGCGAAGACATCTCGGGTTCCTATCTCATGCTCGAGGCGGTCAACCTGCGCTACGTCGGCCCGAACCTCCACCTCGCGCACGACAGCCGGGCGGGCGACGGCCAGTTCGATGTCGTGCTCGTCGCCGAATCAGAGCGCGATCGATTGCGCCATTACCTCGATCATTGGCAGGACAACCGCGAGCGCATCGCCATGCTGCCGACGAAACGCGGCCGCCGCCTGGAGATCGAGTGGACCGGCTTCGCACTCCATATCGATGACAAGCTGCGGCCCAAGCCCGACATGAGGCCAAAGGAAATGGCGGGCGTGGTCGAAGCCCGCCTGGAAGGCGACGCCGTCGAGTTTCTGGTGCCGGCCTAGTGCGTCACAAAAAAGGGCGCCGAAGCGCCCTCTTTCAAAAATGGGTCCCCGCCTTCGCGGGGACGACCCAAGATTAGACGATGTCCAAGTGCTCGATGCCCTTGTTGAGGTCTTTTTCCTTGGCCATCTTGCTGTTCAGCTTGATGTTGAGGCGCACCTCGTTGGTGGAGTCGGCGAAGCGCAGCGCGTCCTCGTAGCTGATGCGCCCGGCCTCGAAGAGGTCGAAGAGCGCCTGGTCGAAGGTCTGCATGCCGAGTTCGCGCGACTTCTTCATGATCTCCTTGATGCCGTGGATCTCGCCCTTGAAGATGAGGTCGGAGATCAGGGGCGAGTTGAGCAGCACCTCCACCGCGGCCGCGCGTCCCTTGCCTTCCTTCAGCGGGATCAGGCGCTGCGAGACCACCGCTTTCAGGTTGAGCGACAGGTCCATCAGGAGCTGGTGGCGCCGCGCTTCCGGGAAGAAGTTGATGATCCGGTCCATCGCCTGGTTGGAGTTGTTGGCGTGCAGCGTGCCGAGCGCCAGGTGGCCGGTCTCGGCGAAGGCGATGGCGTGCTCCATCACTTCCATCTCGCGGATCTCGCCGATCAGGATCACGTCGGGCGCCTGGCGCAGGGTGTTCTTGAGCGCCGCTTCCCACGAGTCGGTGTCGACGCCGACCTCGCGCTGGGTGATCAGGCAATTGATGTGCGGATGCACGTATTCAACCGGGTCTTCGATCGTGATGATGTGGCCGTGGCTGTTCTCGTTGCGGTAGCCGATCATCGCGGCGAGCGAGGTCGACTTGCCCGAGCCCGTGCCGCCGACGAAGAGCACGAGGCCGCGCTTGGTCATGATCACGTCCTTCAGCACCGGCGGCAGCTTGAGGTCCTCGAACTTCGGGATCGCCGTGGTGATCACGCGGAGCACGGCACCGACCTGGCCCTGCTGCACGAAGCAGTTGACGCGGAAGCGGCCGATGCCGGCGGGCGCGATGGCGAAGTTGCATTCCTTCTTCGCCTCGAACTCGGCGGCCTGCTTGTCGTTCATGATCGCGCGCACCAGCATCGAGGTGTGCTGGGCGGTGAGCGGCGTCTGCGACACCGGCGTCATCTTGCTGTCGATCTTCATCGCCGGCGGGAAGCCGGTGGTGATGAAGAGGTCCGAGCCCCTCTTCGCGAGCAGTGCCCGCAGCAGGTCGTAGATGAATTTCGTTGCTTGTTCGCGTTCCATGCTCAGTTCTCCTCGCTACCCCGCGAAGTTATCCTTGTTGGCCGCCTTGCCGCGCGCTTCGGCGTTCGAGATCACGTTGCGCTGCACGAGCTCCTGCAGGTTCTGGTCGAGCGTCTGCATGCCGATCTGCCGGCCGGTCTGGATCGCCGAGTACATCTGGGCGATCTTGTTCTCCCGGATCAGGTTGCGGATCGCCGGCGTGCCGATCATGATCTCGTGTGCCGCGGCGCGTCCCGCGCCGTCCTTGGTCTTCACCAGCGTCTGCGAGATCACGGCGCGGATCGACTCCGAGAGCATCGCGCGCACCATCTCCTTCTCTGCCGCGGGGAACACGTCCACGATCCGGTCGATGGTCTTTGCCGCCGACGAGGTGTGCAGCGTCCCGAACACCAGGTGGCCGGTCTCCGCGCCCGAGAGCGCGAGGCGGATGGTCTCCAGGTCGCGCATCTCGCCGACCAGGATCACGTCCGGGTCTTCGCGCAGCGCGCTGCGCAGCGCGTTGGAGAACGAGAGCGTGTGCGGCCCGACCTCGCGCTGGTTGATCAGGCACTTCTTCGACTCGTGCACGAACTCGATCGGGTCCTCGATGGTGAGGATGTGGCCGTGCTCGTTCTCGTTGATGTGGTTGACCATGGCCGCGAGGGTGGTCGACTTCCCCGAGCCCGTGGGTCCGGTGACCAGCACGATGCCGCGCGGCTGGTCGGCGATGTCCTCGAAGATCTTCGGGCACTTGAGATCGGCGAGCGACAGGATCTTCGACGGAATCGTGCGCATCACCGCCGCGGCGCCCCGGTTCTGCACAAACGCGTTCACGCGGAAGCGCGCGAGGTTCGGCACGGCGAACGAGAAGTCGCACTCGAGGTTCTCTTCGTAGAACTTCCGCTGCCCGTCGTTCATGATGTCGTAGATCATCCCGTGCACGTCCTTATGCTCCATGGCCGGCACGTTGATGCGACGCACGTCGCCATGCACGCGAATCATCGGCGGCAGGCCCGAAGAAAGATGCAGGTCCGACGCCTTGTTCTTGACGACGAAGGCGAGCAGCTCAGTGAGATCCATTAAAATCCTCCCGGACGGGCGCGAAGGTTTTTCCTTCGCTGGTTCAAGCCATTATGAACGTAATCGCCGACAACCTGCAAGCAGTCAGGGCGCGCATCAGGCGGGCTCTGAGTGCCGCTCGTCGCGATGCCGATGCAGTGACATTATTGGCGGTCTCCAAGACGCATCCCGCGGCAAAGATTGCCGAAGCACGGGCTGCCGGGCAGCGCGCTTTCGGCGAGAACTACGTGCAGGAAGCGCTTGAAAAGATGAACGCCGTTCCGGATGCGGAGTGGCATCTGATCGGACCGCTCCAAAGCAACAAGACGCGCATTGCCGCCGAGCGCTTCCAATGGGTGCAGGCGATCGATCGTGAAAAAATTGCAAAGCGGCTCTCGGAGCAGCGCCCGGCCGCGCTCGCGGCGCTGAATGTGCTCATCCAGGTGAACGCCTCGGGCGAAGCCACGAAATCCGGCGTAGCACTGGGCGATGTCGAGCCGCTTGCAAAGGCGATATCGGCGCTGCCGCGCCTGCGGCTGCGCGGGCTCATGGCGATCCCCGAGCCCGGCGCGCCTCGCGAGCGTTATCAAGAAGTCCGTCGCGCATACGAGAGACTGAAGCCGGCGTTCGATTTCGACACGCTCTCGATGGGCATGTCGGACGATCTCGAGCTCGCCGTCGCCGAAGGCGCGACGATGGTGCGCATCGGCACCGCGATCTTTGGCGCGCGTCAGAAAGTGAGTAGCGCCGCATGAACGTCGCCTTCCTCGGCGGCGGCAACATGGCGAATGCCCTGATCGGCGGGCTTGTCGCGAAGGGCCACGATCCGCGCACGATCTCCGTCATCGAGCTCGCGCCCGCAGCTCGCGACAAGATCGCAGCGCGTGGCGTCCGCGTTGCCACGGCCCCGGACGCGACGACGGCGAAAGCGGAGGCCATTGTGCTGGCGGTCAAGCCTCAGGACGCGCGCGCGGCGCTCGCGTCGATTGCCGCATCCGTGTCGGGGAAGCTCGTCATCAGCATCGCCGCCGGCGTGCGGCTCGACGCACTGTCACGCTGGCTCGGCGGCCATCGCAAGCTGGTGCGTTGCATGCCGAACACGCCGGCGCTCGTCGGGGCGGGCGTCACCGGGGTCTACGCGCTGCCCGATGTGAGTACCGAGGATCGCAAGCGCGCGGAAACTGTCTTGAGCGCAGTAGGCCAAGTCGTCTGGCTGGAGGAGGAGCGGTTGCTCGACGTGGTGACCGCAGTCTCCGGCAGCGGCCCGGCGTATGTCTTTTGGCTGATCGAGCAGCTGGCCGCATTCGCCGAGCGTGAAGGCATCCCGGCCGCGGACGCGCTGCGGCTTGCCAAGCAGTGCGTGCTGGGTTCGGCCCAGCTCGCTCACGGGAGCGCCGACTCGCCGGCGCAGCTGAGGAAGAATGTGACTTCGAAGGGCGGCACGACGGAAGCAGCGCTCGGCGTATTCGAGGACGAGAAGCTCGCCGAGCGCTTCGCAAGGGCGCTCGCGGCGGCGACTCGCCGCGGCGGCGAGCTGGGCGACGTGCTCGGGAAGGACTGACATGCTTGCGCAGATCGCCACCTTCCTCATCGACACGATCGCTTCGTTCCTCGTCTTCCTGCTGCTCGCGCGGTTCCACTTCCAGTGGCTGCGAGTGCCGTTCCGTAATCCGATGGGGGAGTTCCTGCTGGCCACGACGAGCTGGATGGTGGTGCCGGCGCGGCGCGTGATTCCCGGCCTCGGCGGGCTCGACCTCGCCACGCTGCTCCTCGCCTGGGGGGTGCAGGCGGCTGCGCTCTGGGCGCACGCCTGGATCATGGGTAGCGAGCCGAGCGCCGCCGCGGTCGCCGCGGTGGCCGGCATCGACCTCGTCCTCTACAGCGTATACATCCTGATCTTCGCGGTCTTCGTGCAGGTGGCGATCTCGTGGATCAATCCCGACGCACCGATGGGCCCGCTTTTCGACTACGTGACGCGGCCGTTCTTGCGGCCGCTGCGCCGTTATGTGCCGCCGGTAGGCCGCGTGGATCTCACGCCGGTGGTGCTGCTCGTCGTCCTTTACGTGGCGCTGATTCCGCTGAACTACCTGCGCCTGGCGGCGGCCGGCCTTTGATCCTCGATGTGCATGTGCAGCCGGGCGCGAAGCGATCCGAGTTCGCCGGGCAGCATGGCGAGCGCATCAAGATCCGGCTCGCTGCGCCGGCCGTCGACAACAAGGCCAACGAAGCGTTGATTGAATTCCTGGCCGAGCATTACCACGTACCCAGACGCAATGTCCGGATTACTTCCGGCCTCAGGTCGCGCCAGAAGCGAGTGGTGATCGAGGGCTCCTAGCTCAGCGCTTCGGCGCTGGCATCCACTCGAACGCCGCCCTCGAGTAGTCCGTGCCCTGGTCGAGGAAATCGGCGAGCTTGATATGGCGGCTGCGCTCGCCCATCATGATCTCGCAGATCTGTTTCGGCACGAACTTCGTTCCCGAGAGCAGCATCAGCGGAAGTTTGCCGGCCTTCGGGGCATCCGGCAGCGCGATGGCGCGCACGTACTGGTACTGGAACGAGCCGGTGGCGGTTTCCCAGTTGGAAGCTTCGTGTCCCTCGCGCCCGAGCAAGCGCAGGTGAAGCGAAACGGGCCGGTGCGACAGGATCTGCACCCCGCAGCGCGCGAGGCTGCCGATGCAATCGACGCGGCGCAGGATGGCGACCGACCATTTCTCTTCGCCTTTCGCCCGGATGCCGAGCAGCACGCCCGGCTCCGGCCATGAGGCCGATTGTGCGGGCAGCCGCGCGCCGAGGCCCCAGTCGCTGCGGTCGGTGAGCTGCCAGAGCTGCGGCAGCGACTCGATCGCTTCCGCCTCGACGGCGAGCTCCTTCGTCTCCTCTCCAACGGGTCTTGAGTATTCGCTCGCCGTCACGCGCTGGCAGATCGCCGCGAAGCCCTGCACGACTTCGATCGTCTCGGTGGCGGCCACGCGGGGCGCGCCGCGGTGCGGGGGATCGGCGGCGAGCAGCCGTTCCAGGTGCCGCATCACGGTGACGATCTGGGTCGGGGTGAAGCTCTTGGCGAAGCGCGCATCGTATTCGCCCATCAGGTCTTCGCCGCTCTCGCGCTCCATCTCGGCGAGCTGCTTGAGGGCGGGGCCGGCGCCGAAGTAGCGGCGGCTCTCGCTCGGCGCCTCGTCCTTCGCCACGAGGTGCGGCGGGCCGCCGGCGGCGAGGTCGATGCCGTGCGTGCAATCGGCGTTGGGCTGCCGCGACCAGGCGAAGGCGAAGCCGAGGCGGTCGATGATCTGCGCCGAAAGCTCCATCTGCTCCGGCGGCAAGTCGTGCGATCCGCTCAGGTAGAAGCCGAGGATCTTGGCGAGCTCGCCGCGCACGCTCGAGCGCATCTCGCGCGGGTAGAGCTGCACCGGCTGGGCGTCGAAGTGCGCGAGCTCCGCGAAGGCGAGCGGACGGTAGATCGCCTTCCATTCGCCGCCCGCCGCCGGCAAGTACAGCAGGCAGCGCGCCTTCGCGGCGAGGAAATAGGCCCGGTAGCTGCGGGCGAGCGCAATCGGCAGCTCGTCGCGGTCCCGGAAGCGCTTGCCGGTGTGCTCGGCGTCGGCGATGCAGCGGCCATAAGCGCGCGCAAGCGCGGTCCAGCACGCTTCGAGCTTCTGCTCGCGCGTGCGCTCCGCGCGATCACGCACGTGCGCGGCGGCATAGAAGCTGGCGAACGCCTTGTCGATGTAGGGTCTGCCGCCGAGGTCGAGCGCCTTCAGCAGCTCGAGCCGCTCGTCCGCGGCGAGTCCTTCGCCATCGTGCAGGCTCGTGAACCAATGCTCGAGCTCGCCCAGCGCATCCTCGACCGAGTCGGCCGCGAGGCTCTCGAGGACGCGTCCGATCTCGCCCGGCTCGGCAAGCGGGTGCCTCGGCGCCCGTTCGAGGAGATCGCGCAATCCCATGGGGCAGCTAACCACCCCTCCCGGGCCCCGCACTTGAGCTACCGCAAACCGCCGCCGGTTCCTAACGGTTGAACCGGCATTCCTGCGGGTAGGGGAACACGTCCTCCTGCTCGCCTGCGCGCACCCGCTCCTGCTTTTCCTGCCAGAAGCGCGGGTCGAGGAGGTCGCGGTGGTATTCGTAGAAGATCTCGCGTGCGCGAGGCTCGGAGACGAGGAAGTAGGAGAACTGCTCGGGGAAGACGTCGGCCTCGCCCACGCGCCAGTACGGCTCGGCCGACATTTCGTCCTCGTAGCTTCTTGCCGGCGGGATGCGCCTGAAGCTCACTTCGTCCATCGGCTGGATCTCGTCGTAGTCATAGAACACCACGCGGTCGTGGCGCGTGACGCCGAAGTTCTTCAGCAGCATGTCGCCCGGGAAGATGCCGGCGCCGGCGAGCTCCTTGATCGCCTGGCCGTACTCGCGCAGCGCCGAGCGCAGCGCATCCTCGTCGCCGGCGCGGCGGCATTCCTGGACGTGCAGGTTGAGCGGCTCCATGCGCCGCTCGATGTAGACGTGGCGGATCACGAGGCGGTCGCCGTCGATTTCCAGTCCCGAGGCGCATTCGCTCTTCAGCTCGTCCACCAGCTTGGCATCGAAGCGCTCGAGCGGCAGCGCGACGAGCGAGTACTCGAGCGTATCGGCCATGCGCCCGACCCGGTCGTGCAGCTTCACCATCAGGTACTTCTCCATCACCGTCTCGCGGTCGATCTCCTTCGGCGGCGCGAAGCGGTCGCGGATCACCTTGAAGACGTACGGGAACGAGGGCAGCGTGAAGACGAGCATCACCATGCCCTTGATGCCGGGCGCGACGACGAAGCGATCGGTCGAGTGCTTCAGGTGGTAATGCAAGTCGCGATAGAAGAGCGTCTTGCCCTGCTTGGCGAGCCCGACGGCCATGTAGAGCTCGGCGCGCGGCTTCTTCGGCATCAGCCAGCGCAGGAAGGAAACGAACGCCGCCGGCACTTCCATGTCGACGAAAAAGTAGGCGCGCGCGAATGAGAAGAGCACGAGCAGCGCGTCCTCGCCGAGGAGCAGCGCGTCGGTGTAGAGCTCGCCCTCGTCGTTCTGCAGGAGCGGCACCGCGAACGGCACCTCGCGGTGGCCGTTGATGATGCGGCCGATCACGTACGCGCCTTTGTTGCGGAAGAAGAGCGTCCGCAGCACCTGCACCTGCAGGTCCGGATGCGCCTTCGCCGGCCGCGGGAACTCGTGCCGCAAGGCATGCATGATGTTGCGCAGGTCCCGCTTGGGGTTCTCCCAGCGGTTCGCGAGCCCGAAGCTCGTCGCGATGTTGCGCAGCGTCTGCCTCGGGCCGTCGACGAGCGGATAGTGGCAGGAATAGGAGGGCGTATCGCCTTCCAGGTGCTCGGTGGCGATCGCCGGCCGCCAGAAGATGAACTCGTTGTGGTAATACCGGCGGTGGAGCACGGCGCAGGCGACGGAGTTGTAGAACGTCTCGGCGCACTCCGGCTGCTGGTGCTCGTAAAGCAGACCGATGTAGGCGAGCTTGATCGCCGGCCAGAGCGCCTCGTCGCGCGCCTGCGGGAAGCGCTGCAGGAGCTCCGCGACCCCCTCGTCCACGCGCAGGTCGTACATCTGGATGCGCTTGCGGGCGAGGGCGCGCATCCCGGGCCAGTCCGCGCGCTCGAAGAGGGCTTTCGCCTGCTGCGCCGCTTCGCGGAAGAGCCGATAGTGCCTGTCGAAGCCCGCGAGGATGCAGCGCGCGATGTCCTGCGGCAGGTTCGCGCGCCGCTCCTCCCGCCTCACGCCGCCAGTTTCGCCTTCTTCTTCTCGTCGAAGAATTGCTCGTCCTCCGTCGACCCGTGCAGCGCGGTGGTCGAGGCGTTGCCGCCGGTCACCACCTGTGTGATCTCGTCGAAGTAGCTGGTGCCGACCTCGCGCTGGTGCTTGACCGCGGTAAAGCCCTTCTCGGCGGCGGCGAATTCCTTCTGCTGCAGCTCGACGAAGGCGCTCATGCCGCCGCGCGCGTAGCCGTGCGCCAGCTCGAACATCGAGTAGTTGAGCGCGTGGAACCCGGCGAGCGTGATGAACTGGAACTTGTAGCCCATCGCGCCGAGCTCGCGCTGGAACCTCGCGATGGTCGCGTCGTCGAGGTTCCTCTTCCAGTTGAAGGACGGCGAGCAGTTGTACGCGAGCATCTTGCCCGGGTGGGCCTTCTGCACCGCCTCGGCGAACTTGCGCGCGAAGTCGAGGTCGGGCCGGCCGGTCTCGCACCAGACCATGTCGGCGTAGGCCGCATAGGCCACACCGCGCGAGATGGCCTGCTCGAGCCCGTTCTTCACGCGATAGAAGCCTTCGGCGGTGCGCTCGCCAGTGATGAAGGGCTTGTCGTTCTCGTCGACGTCGGCCGTGAGGAGATTAGCCGCCTCGGCATCCGTGCGTGCCAGCAATACCGTGGGAACGCCGGCCACGTCGGCCGCAAGACGCGCGGCGACGAGCTTTTGCACCGCTTCCTGCGTCGGCACGAGCACCTTGCCGCCCATATGCCCGCATTTCTTCACCGAAGCGAGCTGGTCTTCGAAATGCACGCCGGCCGCGCCGGCCTCGATCATCGAGCGCATGAGCTCGTAGGCGTTCAACACGCCGCCGAAGCCCGCCTCGGCATCGGCCACGATCGGCGCGAAGAAGTCGATGTCCCCCTTGCCTTCCATCCACTGGATCTGGTCGGCGCGAGCGAGAGCATTGTTGATGCGCTTCACGACCGTCGGCACCGACGAGACGGCGTAGAGCGATTGATCGGGATACATCTGCAGCGAATCGTTCGCGTCGGCGGCGACCTGCCAGCCGGAGAGATAGATCGCCGGCACGCCGGCCTTCACCTGCTGCACGGCCTGGTTGCCGGTGAGCGCGCCGAGTGAATTCACGTAGGGCCGCTCGATCGTCATGCGCCAGAGCTTCTCCGCGCCGCGCTTCGCGAGCGTGTGCTCGACCTGCACGCTGCCGCGCAGGCGCACCACGTCTTCGGCGCTGTAGCCGCGCTTCACGCCGTTCCAGCGCGGATTCTGGTTCCAGTCTTCTTCTAGTGCTGCGATTTGTTGTTCTCGCTGATTCACTTACTTGCCCTCCGGCGGGTTGTGGATGGAGGCAAGTGTGCGCGGCACGCATGGCGCGCAGCAACACGCCATGTGGCCTATTTGTAGGTCACGAAAACAAGGCTTTACATAGGCTTACCGTACCCCCGTTTCATGATGCGGGAGCGGGTTTCAAATTTTGCTGCTATGCGAAAAACTTACTTCGAAGGAGTGCGGAGCGCCGCTTCGCCCGGTCTGGCGCGCCGTGACTTCGTCGCCGGCGAGTCCTTGGTCCTGAGCGATGCCTTCTGTTCCTTCGGCTTGCCGGAGTGCGGATGCTGTTTGCGCGCGTAGTCCGCTTGCTTCTCCTGTAGTTGCACCGCCGGCGAGGGTTCGCCATTCGGATGGCGCTGGGCCCATGCCGGCATCGAGACGAGCAACGCGATCATGAAGAGCCTCACGTTTGCACCAGCTTACGGTAGCGGTGGACGCTCATCAGGATGCCGGCGCCGATAAAGAGCGTGAGGAGCGCCGTGCCGCCATACGACAGGAAGGGCAGCGGCACGCCGACCACGGGAAGGATGCCCGAAACCATGCCCATGTTGACGAAGGCATAGGTGAAGAACATGAGCGAGATGGCGCCCGCCAGGAGCCGCGCGAAAACGGTGGCGGCGTTAGCGGCGATGACGAGGCCGCGCGCGACGAGGAGCGAATAAAGCACGATCAGCACCATGTTGCCGATCAGGCCGAACTCCTCGGAGAACACCGCGAAGATGAAGTCGGTATGGCGCTCGGGAATGAACTCGAGGTGCGCCTGGGTGCCGTTCAGCCAGCCCTTGCCCCAAAGGCCGCCCGAGCCCACCGCAATCGTCGACTGGATGATGTGGTAGCCCGCGCCGAGCGGGTCGGTCGACGGATCGAGGAGCGTCAGGACGCGCCGGCGCTGGTAGCCGTGCAGGAATCCCCAGACGATCGGCAGCGCCGCGAGCCCGAGGCCGAAGAGGGTGCCGAGCACCCGCCAGGAGAGGCCGGCGAAGAAGATCACGTAGAAACCCGCCGCGCCGACGAGCGCCGCCGTGCCGAGGTCTGGCTCATGGGCGATGAGCGCGAGCGGCACGACGAGCAGCAGCGACGCCACGGCGAAGTTACGCAGCTTGAGCGCGGTCTCGTGCTTGTGGAAGTACCACGCGAGCATCATCGGCAGCGCGAGCTTCATCATCTCCGAGGGCTGGAAGCGCGTGACGCCGACATGCAGCCAGCGGCGCGCGCCGTTGACGACATCGCCGAAGCGCCACACCGCGAGAAGGAGGATGACGCCGACGATATAAGCCGGCACCGCAAACCGCGTCATGGTCTGCGGCGGGACTTGGGCGACCAGCCACATCGCGGCGAGGGCGACGCCGAGGTTCATGAGCTGGCTCACGACGCGCGAAGGCTGGTCGTAGCTCGCCGAAAAGAGGGCGAGCAGTCCCAGCATGGAAAGCGAGAGCATGAGCACGAGCAGCGTGCTGTCGATGCCCTCGGCGAGGCGGCGGCCGATGCGCTGCGAGAGCGGGAGGCGGGCGAGCTCCATCAGTCGCTTTCGTCCTCGTCGCCTGCGGCGGCGTCGTCTTCCGGCGTGGCCTGCTCCATGCCGGGCGGTACCTTGCCGAGCATGAAGTAATCGAGCACCGTGCGCGCGAGGGGAGCGGCGGCACGTGCGCCGAAGCCGCCGTTCTCCACCACCACGGCGAGCGCGATGCGCGGGCTCTCGACCGGCGCGAACGCGATGAAGAGCGAATGATCGCGATGGCGCTCGGCAACCTTCGCTTCCTCGTACTTCTCGCCCTGCTTCATCGCGATCACCTGCGCCGTGCCGGTCTTGCCCCCGACGGTATAGCTCACGCCTGCAAAAGCGCGCGCGGCGGTCCCTTCCTTGATCACGCCGGCCATGGCGCGCTTGACGAAATCGACGTTCTCCCGCTTGAGGTTCACCGTCTGGATCAGCTCGGCGGGAATCTCGCGCTGCTCGCCGGTGCGCGGGTTGTCGATGTGCGCGGCAAGCCGCGGCCTGTACATGTGGCCCAGGTCGGCGAGCATCGCGAGCGCCTGGGCGAGCTGCAGCGGCGTGTACGAGTGGTAGCCCTGGCCGATGCCGATCGAGATGGTCTCGCCCGGGTACCACTTCTGCTGCGCCGGCGTCTTGAAGCGCTTCAACTTCCATTCCGGGGAGGGCAGCACGCCGGCGAATTCGCCGGCGAGATCGATACCGCTCCTCGAGCCGAAGCCGAACGGCCCGAGGAATCTCGCGATGGCTTCGATGCCCATGTCGTTCGCCAGGTGGTAGTAGTACGTATCGCACGACTCGGTGATCGACTTGTAGAGATCCACCACGCCATGGCCGCCCTTCTTGTCGTCGCGGAAGCGGCGGCCGCCGAAATCGAAGTAGCCGGGATCGAAGATCGTGCTCGAGGGCTTTCTCTTGCCGGTCTCGAGCGCGGCGAGCGCGAGATAGGGCTTGATGGTCGAGCCCGGCGGATAGAGGCCGGAAATCGCGCGGTTATTGAGCGGCTTGTCGATCGAGCCGTTCAGCTCCGCCCAGTACTGCGGATCGATGCCGTCGACGAAAAGATTGGGGTCGAATCCGGGCTTTGAGACGAGCGCGAGCACGCCGCCGTTCGCGGGATCGATGGCCACGAGCGCGCCGCGCCGGTCGCCGAACGCGACCTCGGCCACCTGCTGCAAGCGCATGTCCAGGGTGAGCGTGAGGTTGCTGCCGGGCTGGGATGGCGTGCTCGAGAGCGTGCGGATGCCGCGGCCCGCGGCATCGATCTCCACCTGCTCGAAGCCCGTCACGCCGTGCAGCTCCGACTCGTACTGCGCTTCGACCCCCGCCTTGCCGATGTAGTCGGTGCCGCGGTAGTTCGCCCCGACGCCGGACTCCTCGAGCTTCGCCTGGTCCTCGGTGTTGATGCGCCCGAGATAGCCCAGCACATGCGAGCCGACGTCGCCGAAGGGGTACTGGCGGAAAAGGCGCCCCTTGATCTCGACGCCCTCGAAGCGGAAACGGTTGGCGGCGAACTTCGCCACTTCCTCGTCCGAGAGCCGGTTCTTGATCGGCAGGCTCTCGGCGTTGCGCGTCTCCTGCAGGAGCTTGCGGAAGCGCAAGCGGTCGCGGTTGGTGATGTCGACGTACTCGCTGAGCTCGTCGATGGTGCGCTCCAGGTTCCCGACCCGCTTCGGAAAGATCTCCAGCGTGTAGCCGAGGTAGTTGCGTGCGACGACGACGCCGTTGCGGTCGACGATCAATCCGCGGTTCGGCGCGACCGGTACGACGGAAATGCGGTTGTCCTCGGCCTTCGCGCTATAGACGTCGTGCTGAAGCACCTGCAAGTAAAGGAAGCGCGCGGCGAGGAGCGCGAACGCCACCAGCACCGCGACGCCGGCGACGCCGACGCGCACGTGGAACTGCTGGAGCTCCTGCTCCGAGTTGCGGATTTCCCGGCCGAGCATCGACACGGCCTAGATCGCCTGCTCGCGCTCGGGGCGCCGCTGCGGCAGAAGGAGCAGCCAGGTCACGCCCGGCCACAGAGCCGCGCCGAGGAGCGGGCTGACGAAGATCGGCCAGCCCGGGAACGGATCGCCGGTCGCGAGCCGCACGAAAAGCACCGCCGCCTGCGTGACGAGCAGGATGAGCGCGATGTGCAGCGACTGCAGCATGGGTCCGAACCACAGGATACGCCGCGAGAGCCACACCGAGAGGAAAGCGAGCAGCGAGTAGGCGAGCGCATGCTGGCCGAGCAGCACGCCGTTGCCGGCGTCGGTGAGAAGGCCGAGCGTCCAACCGACGCCGAGGCCGACGAGGCGCGGCTGCCGCACGCACCAGAACGCGAGCACCAGGGCGACGAAGTCGGGCACGAGCCGCAGGTCGCTCCAGGGCAGGAAGTTGAGGAAGAGCGCGAGCGCGAACGAGCCGATGATCGTGCTCATGCGCACCGGCAGCAGAATCTGGGAGCTACTGGGGATCATCGCTTACCGCCGGCTTGTCCTTCTCTCGCGCCTTCTCTGCCGCACTCTTGTCCTTGGCTTTTGCACGGCGCGCCTTGTCGCCGCGCCGATCCTTCGCCTGGGCTTCCTCCGGGCGCGGCGGGCGCGCAGTCTCACTCGAGAGCACGAGCACATAGCGGCCGCGCTCGATGCCCGCCGCCGGCTTGCAGGTGACGCGCGCAAAGCTGTGCTCGGGGTCGCGCTCGATGCGCACGATCGTCGCCACGGGCAGGCCCGCCGGGTAGGTGCCGTCGATGCCGGAGGTGACCAGCTGATCGCCTTCCTGCGCTGCCACGTTCGCCGGCATGTAGCGCAGCTCGAGCATGCCCGAGGCGCCGCCGCCGAAGGCGACCGCGCGCAAACCGTTGCGCACGACTTGGACCGGGACCGCCTGGTCCGGGTTCGTGAGCAGCGTCACTTCCGAGATGAGCGGATGCACGCGGGTCACCTGGCCGACGACGCCGGTGTCATCGGCCACCGGGCTGCCGGCGCGCACGCCCTGGACGCTGCCGCGGTCGATGAAGAGCTTGTGCGCGTAGGGGTCGCGGCTGAGATAGAGCACTTCGGCCGGCGTGGCGGCGACCGGCAGCTTCTCGGCGGCACCGATCATGCGCCGCATCTCGGCTGCGTCCGACTGCAGTTCCTGGTAGCGCTGCGTGTCCTGCACGCTCGCAAGGAGCTGCGCGCGCAGCCGCTCGTTTTCCTCGATCAGGCTCGCCTGCGTGGAGAAGTAACTGCCGAGCGACAGGGCCGCGTCGATCGGCCAGGTGGCCGCGCGCTGGATCGGGTAGGCGGCGAGCGCGAGCCAGCTCCTCAGTCCATCCACATAACGGAACCTCGCGTCTACGACGAGCAGCGCGAGCGAAAGCGAGGCGAAGAAGAACAGCCTGACGAGCGGTGCTGGCCCACGCTTGAAGAATGGCGGGGGAGTGTGGTCCATCCCCCGCTATTATCAGTCGTTGGTGAAGATCGGGCCGAAATGCTCCATCTTCTCGAGCGCCTTGCCCGAGCCGCGCACCACGCAGGTGAGCGGATCGTCGGCGACGATGACGGGGAGGCCTGTTTCCTCCATGAGCAGGCGGTCGAGGTCGCGCAGCAGCGCGCCGCCGCCGGTGAGCACCATGCCCTTCTCGGCGATGTCCGCGCCGAGCTCGGGCGGCGTCTGCTCGAGCGCCGACTTCACCGCGGAGACGATCTGGTTCAGCGGCTCGGTGAGCGCCTCGAGGATCTCGTTCGAGCTGATGGTGAAGCTGCGCGGAATGCCCTCGGCGAGGTTGCGGCCTTTCACTTCCATCTCGCGCACTTCCGAGCCGGGGAACGCCGAGCCGATCTCCTTCTTGATGAGCTCGGCGGTCGTCTCGCCGATCAGCATGCCGTAGTTGCGGCGGATGTAGTTGATGATCGCTTCGTCGAACTTGTCGCCGCCGACACGCACGGAGCCGGAGTACACCATGCCGCCGAGCGAGATCACGCCGACTTCGGTGGTGCCGCCGCCGATGTCGACCACCATCGATCCGGTCGCATCGGCCACCGGCAGGTCGGCGCCGATGGCGGCCGCCATCGGTTCCTCGATCAGGTAGACCTGCCCGGCGCCAGCGCCAATCGCCGATTCGCGGATGGCGCGGCGCTCGACCTGCGTCGAGCCGCACGGCACGCAGATGATGATGCGCGGGCTGGGCGAGAAGAGCTTGTTATCGTGCACTTTCTTGATGAACTGCTTCAGCATCTGCTCGGTGACGGTGAAGTCGGCGATCACGCCGTCCTTCATCGGGCGGATGGCGATGATGTTGCCCGGCGTCTTGCCGAGCATCATCTTCGCTTCCTTGCCGACCGCCTGAATCGTCTTCTTGCCGCTCGGTCCGGCTTCCTGGCGGATGGCGACGACCGAAGGTTCGTCGAGCACGATGCCTTTGCCGCGGACGTAAATGAGCGTGTTGGCCGTGCCGAGGTCGATGGCAAGGTCGTTGGAGAAGTAGCTGCGCAGGAATCCGAGCATGGGCAAGGTCGAGGCCTTTACGTTTTCAGCTTTTTCGTTAATCTACGGGGCCTTAGCGCCCCTAAAATGGCCGCTATGATACGCCAAGGACGCTACGGGAGATAAGGCACTACTCCCCCGGCTCCCCCGGTCCGAAAGAAATGTCGCTAACCCCCGACGACGTCCGCCGCCTCGCGCGCCTCGCGCGCCTCGCCATCCAGCCCGAAGAGTCGGGCGCCGTGCTCGACCGGCTGAACCGCGTGCTCGGCCTGATCGACGAGATGCGCCGCGTCGATACCGCCGGCGTGGAGCCGATGGCCCACGCCGCCGAAGTCGTGCAGCGCTTGCGTCCGGACGAAGTGCGTGAAACAAACCAGCGCGAGCTTTATCAGTCCGTCGCACCTGCGGTCGAGGAAGGCCATTACCTCGTGCCGAAGGTGATCGAGTAGCGGCTTGCTGAACACCTCGCTTGGCGAGCTCGGCGCTGCGCTCGCCGCCCAAAAGGTCTCCGCCGTCGAGCTGACGCGCGCCTCGCTCGAGCGAATCGCAAGACACCGCTCGCTCAACCTTTTCATCGACGTGGACGAGCGAGGCGCGCTGCAGGCGGCGGAGCGCGCCGACGCGCGGCGGGCGCGCGGCGATGCCGGGCCGCTGACCGGCATCCCGATCGCGCACAAGGACATCCTCTGCACGCGCGCGATGCGCACGACCTGCGGCTCGCGCATGCTCGAGCACTACAGGAGCCCCTACGACGCGCATGTCGTGGAGACGCTCGAGCGCGCCGGCACGGTGCTCGTCGGCAAATGCAACATGGACGAGTTCGCCATGGGTTCGTCGACCGAGTCCTCCTACTTCGGCCCGGCGCGCAATCCATGGGACAAGCGCCTCGTTCCCGGGGGCTCATCGGGTGGCTCGGCCGCCGCTGTCGCTGCGCGGCTCGTCCCGGCGGCCACCGGCACCGACACCGGCGGCTCGATCCGCCAGCCGGCCGCGCTCTCCGGCGTCTGTGGCCTCAAGCCCACCTATGGCACCGTCTCGCGCTACGGCATCGTCGCCTTCGCATCCTCTCTCGATCAGGCCGGCCCCCTTGCCAAGAGCGCGGCCGACCTTGCGCTCCTCATGAACGCCATGGCGGGTTTCGACGAGCGGGATTCGACCAGCCTCGAGCGGCCGGCCGAGGACTACGGCCGCGATCTCTCCGTGCCGCTGAAAGGCCTGCGCATCGGCGTGCCGAAGGAATACTTCGGCGAAGGCGTCGAGCCCGGTGTTCGAAGCGCGGTCGAGGAAGCACTGCGCTGGTACGAAAGCCAGGGGGCGAAGCGCGTCGCACTCGAGCTGCCGAACTCGCCGCTCGGCGTGGCCGTCTACTACGTGATCGCTCCCGCCGAGGCCTCGTCCAACCTCTCGCGCTTCGACGGCGTGCGCTATGGCCACCGCGCCAAGGGATACAGCGACCTGCTTGACCTGTACTGCCGCACGCGGGCCGAAGGCTTCGGCACGGAGGTGAAGCAGCGCATCCTCGTCGGCACCTACGTCCTCTCGCACGGCTACTACGATGCGTATTACGTCCAGGCGCAGAAAGTGCGCCGGCTCATCGCGCGCGATTTCGCCGAGGCGTTCCAGCGCTGCGACGTGATCCTGGGGCCCACCTCCCCCACGACGGCGTTTGCCATCGGCGCGAAGTCGAGCGACCCTGTGCAGATGTACCTGAACGACATCTTCACCGTCTCGGCGCCGCTCGCCGGCGTGCCCGCGCTTTCCATTCCCTGCGGCTTCGATGAAAAAGGACTGCCGGTCGGATTGCAGCTCACCGGCAACTATTTTTCCGAGTCGCGGCTCCTCGGCGTGGCACACCGCTACCAGCAGGCGACCGACTGGCATCTGCGCGTGCCGAAGGAGACGCCGCTATGAAGCGCCTTGCATGGCTCCTGCTCGTGCCCCTGGCCGCGTGGGCGCAGGCCGAGACGCGCGAGATGGGCGGCCAGATCGGCAGCCGGCCCGCGCTCCTCATCCTGCATGCGAGCAAGACGTCCGAAGGCGATTGGCGCCTGGCCGGCGAATACATCGTGCTGCCCACGCTCCAGCGACGGTTCCTGGAGGGCGAGTCGAGCCCCGAGATCGGCGTCACCACGCTGCGCGAAGGCAACAGCCCGATCCTTTTCGGCCGTCCGACGACAGGCGAGCTGCGCGGCACGCTGCGCAACGGCGTCTTCAAGGGCGCGCGCTACGCCCCGGGCGGCCAGGAGCGCGAGCGCTTCGAGTTCAGCGAACAATTCCCGAGCATGCAGTCCTACAGCGCCAACGTCCGTTGCGAGGCGGGTGATCGCCAGTACAGCTCGACCCTCGACATGCGCATCGACGCGGGCAAGCTTCAGTCGCTCGAGTGGAGCTCGAAGCTTGCCCAGAGCGGGCATGCCTGCACCCTGACGAACCTCGAGCAGCAGCCGATGAACGGCGGCCTGCGTTTCACGTCCGGCAAGTGCAACGTGACGCTGCGCCGGATCGACGACAACGTCCGGCTGGTGGCGGAGAACTGCGTGGAGCAATGCGGCTCGCAGGCCTACCTCGAGCCCCTTTTCATCGACCGTCGCGGAAACTGCCAGCTGCTGCGCGGCGAATCGAGGTAGCAGTGGCCTGGGAAGTCGTCGTCGGCATCGAGACCCACGCGCAACTGCTCACCAAGAGCAAGATC
The DNA here is from genome assembly GCA_035632415.1 of Burkholderiales bacterium. Taxonomy (GTDB): domain Bacteria; phylum Pseudomonadota; class Gammaproteobacteria; order Burkholderiales; family SG8-39; genus SCGC-AG-212-J23. The sequence goes on from DASQGW010000142.1 coordinate 37,147, forward strand.
TTCTCCGCGGCCTCGACCGCGTTCGGCGCCGAGCCGAACACCCAGGCTTGCGCCGTCGACATCGCGCTGCCGGGCACGCTGCCGGTGCTGAACCGCGGCGCCGTCGAGCACGCGATCCGCTTCGGCCTCGCCGTCGGCGCAACGATCAACGGGCGCTCGATCTTCGCGCGCAAGAACTACTTCTACCCCGACCTGCCGAAGGGCTACCAGATCAGCCAGTACGAGAACCCGATCGTCCAAGGCGGCTCGATCCGCATCCTGGTCGGCGAAGCCGAGAAGTCGATCCGCCTTACGCGCGCGCACCTCGAGGAGGACGCCGGGAAGTCGGTCCACGAGCTACACGGCATGTCGGGCATCGATCTCAACAGAGCCGGCACGCCGCTCCTCGAAATCGTCTCCGAGCCCGACCTGCGCGGGGCCAAGGAAGCCGTGGCCTATGCGCGCGCGCTGCACACGCTCGTCGTCTGGATCGGCATCTGCGACGGCAACATGCAGGAGGGTTCCTTCCGTTGCGACGCCAACGTCTCGGTGCGCCGCCAAGGGGAGAAGCTCGGCACGCGTTGCGAGATCAAGAACCTGAACTCCTTCCGCTTCATGGAGCGCGCGATCGAGTTCGAGGCGAAGCGGCAGATCGAAGTCCTCGAGGACGGCGGCAGCGTCGTGCAGGAAACGAGGCTCTACGATTCCGACCGCGACGAGACTCGTTCCATGCGCACGAAGGAAGACGCGCAGGATTACCGCTATTTCCCCGACCCCGACCTCCTACCTCTTGCCGTATCGCAAGAGGTGATCGACCGCGTGCGTGGCTCGATGCCTGAATTGCCCGATGCGCGGCGCGAGCGATTCGTGCGCGACTACGCAGTTACAGCCCACGAAGCCGCTCTCCTCACGCAGTCGCCGGCTTGGGCGGATTTTTATGAATCGCTCGTCAAACAACTCGCCGGCGCTCCTAAGCTCGCGGCGAGCTGGATGCTCGGCGAATTCAGCGCCGCGCTAAACCGCGCCGACCTCGATATCAGGAATTCGCCAATGGACCCAAGGCGATTCGCGGGGCTGCTGAAACGGATTCAAGACAGCACCATTTCCGGCCGCGCCGCCAAGGATGTCTTCGAAGCGATGTGGAATGAGCCGCTCGAGGCCGACGCGGTGATCGAAGCCAAAGGTCTGCGCCAGATCAGCGATGCCGGTGCCATCGAGAAGATGGTCGACGAAGTGCTCGCCGCAAACGCGAAGCAAGTGGAGGACTACCGCGCCGGCAAGGAGAAGGCGTTCAACTCGCTCGTCGGGCAGGTGATGAAGGCGAGCAAGGGGAAG
>DASQGW010000143.1:0-29873 GCA_035632415.1 Burkholderiales bacterium
CTACGCACTGCCCACCTCTCCAACGCTTCCAAAGCTCAGCTCTCTCGCTCGAGCTGAACCATACCCGCGCCTTCTCCCCCATACGCAAACCTCCTCATCTGGCAAGATAGAAGGTGTTGCGTTGATCGATTGAAACCGCCATTGAAAGCGGACATTCGCAGACGGGTCGCGAAAACAGAAGTCCGCCGGCCCGCGCTCGCTTCGCCGCTTCGAGCCTGGCCCTATCACAGATACCGCAACGCTCCCTTAGACAACTACGGCCGTCATTTCCCCTTTTCGCGCTATTAGAGTCGCGCAACGCTCAGGGCGCGATGTAAGCGTAGCCGCGATTCTGGTAAGCCATCAAAGATATCCAAGCGTTACCGACCACCTTCACCGACGGCACCACGTCTTCCGGCCGAGTGCCCTGTTCGCGTACTGCCACCGCACATTGCTCGACGCTCTCGACGCCTTTCGCGGCTCGCATGTCCTTTAGCTTCGCCGCGATCTTGACCGCCGTCTCCCGGTCCTCGGGCTTGATCTTCGACATGTCGGTCTGCACAAGCTTCGTCGCCGGCCCGCGGAAGGACAGAACGAAGTGCGGCGTCACGCCCTGCTGGATCAGCGACTGGCGCGTCTCGTCGATGATGTTGAGCCGCCCGAGCAGCGCTTTAGCGTCACCCGCCGTGATATCGAAGGCGACCTTAACTTCCTTCGCGCCCTGAAGCGCATCCTGGTCATCGTATCCCGCAGCCCGAGCGGTAGGGCCCATGAGTACCACTGCTGCTACCACGCCGGCGGTGACGATTGCGCGCTGTACATACCGTTTCATGATCAACTTCCTCCCTGTGTGTGAATTACAAGATTGAACGACAACTTCTTAATTCTCTCCCGCAAGCCTTGAAACATCCTCGATCGCATCCGGTCGGCTGAAGTCCCGGCCGCCCAGCGCTCGCAGCACGATGCGGCTGTTGCGGTCTACGACGTACGTCGCTGGCAGTGCTTTCACCTGCCACGCGTGCATCATTGAACCCTTCTCGTCCATCAAGACCGGAAAAGTTATTTGAGGCTCGAGGCCCGCAGTGAACGCGGCGACCGTGTCCCAAGACTCCCCGGCATTGATGCCGAGAACGATCACACCCTTGGGGCCCGCTGCGCGGTACAGGCTCTCGAGGGACGGCAACTCACGCCTGCACGGCGGGCACCAGCTCGCCCAGAAGTTCACGAGCACGACCCGCCCGCTCAAGTCAGATAGCCGCCACAACTTGCGATCCAGGTCTTCGAGAGAAAAGTCGGGCGCGCGCGGGCGATCAGCCACGCGCGAAAAAACATCGGGCATGACAGCGCGCGTCACGCTCGCTCTAGAAAGGATGAGCCCGGCCGCACCGAGCAAGAAGGCTCGCCGCTCAGTCACAGCGAATTGCCTCGATCGTTGCCTCATGCCTGTTTATCCCCGATTGCCAGCGCAGGATCAGGTCGAATGGCATTCGACGCCTAACCGGCACTGACAGCATGCCTTGGACCGAATCCCCGGCGCCCAAGTCAACTTCCTCCGGCACCTGCGCCCATTCAAAGGCTATCCGAGCCGCGACCGACACCCCCTGTCGGTCGAGTTCCGCGAGCCAACTGCCGCGCCCGCGAATCTGCTGGACGTCTCCTGTTGTCGTACGCACGCGCCAATCGGCGAGGCGAACCAGAGTCATCGCGTCCGCAAGTTCGTTCTGCATCGCAACCAATATGACGCACGCGCCTGCATATTGCTCCACAAAGGGGATCGGCAGCTGCCGCGCAGCGTAGAAGGACGCCGCCTGATCATGGCCGAGGGCCTTAACGGTTGCACGGAAGCCATCGCGCTTTGCGATACCCGGTGGCTGTGCCTGTATCGCGTAGGGAAGCACGAGCAATACCACTGCGGCCATTAAGGACCGCCTACGGCAGGCTTGGACAGTTGCTTTCAACCGCCTAGTCTAACTTTCCTGAATGTCCGTATATGGACCCCTCCTCGTTTGCAAAGCATACCGATCTCTGACCCTGAGGTACGACTGCTCACGTATATCCGCGTTGGGTCGGAAGCAGACATTAGTTTAGATGTCAGTTGCTCTCGTAGCACTTCGCTAATTTACGGTGCCGGTTTAAACCAAGCTGGACTGAGCCCATCTTGCTTAACCCAGCCTTCGGCAGGCATCCAGTCACAGTAGGGCACCCTAAGCCATAACTTGTCATTTCTAGGCTCCCACCAGCAGCTTTCCCCACTGTCGGTCCGCGTGCGAACAACGCGAGTAACTGTATTCAGACGCCCGCCGTCACCATGTTCCGGCGGCCTGCCAACTTTGATCTCCACAAAATCACCGGGGTCGAGTTTCATCCCTTTCGGCACGTAAGCCATCTTTCGATGGACGAACTCAGAGCTCAATTCCTGACTCATGCCCCCGCAGCAGTAAATTCTCATCAGCACGACGCTCCCATCTTGCACGTCGGCGTCATTGACACCTGTAGCGATGATGCCCTTATAGGCTTCAGTATTGACAATGTCTTGACGCTTGGCGACCGCCATGACTTGCGCGACGCGTAGCGACCCGGCCGGAACATCGCCCGACTGAATTCGCAGAGGTGGAGACGAACAAGCAGTCAGCATGACCGACGCAAACATGCCAGCCAGAAGGTAGAGCGCTCGCAAGGAACTTCTCCTTAGTTACACGCGGCCTTTCGCGAATGTCGGCTTTGGGATATTGCGGACGCTGTCCGGAATGTGGCGTTACGGAAATTACGTACTTGGTACGGAATTGCGGAATTAAGGACGTTGTCCGGAACTAGATGCTCGCGCCGCGGCGCGTGGGCATGTCGGCGGTGCGCAGGCGGTTGTCGACGTCCAGCACGCCCTTGATGCGCGAGGCGATCTCGCCGCAGGCGGCGCGCTGCTCGGTGTCGTCGACCACGCCTTCGAGGGTCACCCGGCCGTTGAGCACGCTGCACTTCACGTAGCAGTGCGCGGTGGCCTGGTGCGTGCGCAGCGCGGCGCGCACGTGGTGGGTGATCGCGACATCGCGAAGCTTCGCGCGCGACTGCTCGTTCTCCTCGAACTGCGGCGAGCGCACCATGGCGAGGATCTTCTCGACGCACTGGTCGGCGCTCATGCGGTCGGTGTTGAAGCCGACGTCGTACTCGTTGATGTCGCGCACGTCGATGTGGAAATGCCGGCGCATGACGGCCTGCGCTGCCTCGTCGTTCTGGTCGACGATGCGCTCGGCGGCATTCTGGTCTTCCATGTCGAGCCGCTTCATCATGCGTTTCACGCGCTCGCGGCGCGATGCGGACACGCACACGCGCACGGCATGCGGCACGTCCTTCAAGAGCGAAGTCGCGCCCCAGCCGCGCAGGATCACGCCCTCGCTCGATTCGGCCGCCGACATGATCTCGTCGGCAGTGAGGATGCGCAGCTTCAGGTTGTCGACCGTCAGGCGCTCCAGTATCCCTTGCGTGCCTTCGAGGAAGCTGATGACGTGGCTCTTGCGGATGCGCGCCCGGTTCGAAAGGTGGTCGATGATCTCGTGGTGCCGGACCTTGAGGTCGAGCGCTGCCGAGAGTCCCTTGGCGACGTCCTTGCCGAGCGACCCCATTTCCCGATTCATCGCGATGAGCGGCATGGCGTTTCTCCCCTCGGGGAAATCGTAGCGCAGGCTCAGCCACTTGGGGCATACTCGCCTCGAAACTAGGAGGAGACTTGAAAGCGCCGTCGTTCGCCTACGCCAAGGCGAAATCGCTGGCCGAAGCCTTCGATTTGATCGAGCGTCCCGGGGCGAAGATTCTGGCGGGCGGGCAGAGCCTCATCCCGTCGCTCAACATGCGGCTCGCCTCGCCGGAGCTCCTGGTCGACATCACCGGCCTCAAGGACCTGCGCGGCATCGACCGTCGCCCGGCGGGGCTGCGCATCGGCGCGCTCGTCACGCACTCGCAGCTCCAGCGCTCGGACGACGTGGACCAGCTTGCGCCGTTGCTGCTGCAGGCCGCGGCGCATATCGCGCACCCGGCGATCCGCAACCGCGGCACGATGGGCGGGAGCCTGGCCCTCGCCGACCCGGCGGCCGAATATCCGGCCTGCGCGCTGGCGCTGAACGCAACCCTGGTGCTCGTCCACCGGCGCGGCGAGCGCCGGGTGCCGGCGAGCAAGTTCTTCAAGGGCCTGTTCGAGACCGACATCCGTCCCGGCGAGATCCTCGCTGCGGCCGAGTTCCCGAAGGTCGAGCGCTCGATATTCCTCGAGCTCGCGCGGCGGCAGGGCGATTACGCGATCGTCGGCTTGGCCGGCGTCGCCGACGCTTCGGGCAAGCGCATCGCCTTTCTCGGCGCCGGGCCGACGCCGGTGCTTGCCGAGCATGCCTCGCGCGCCGTATCGCTCAACGCGGCCCTCGAAGTGCTCGGCCGCGACCTGCAGCCGCCCGCCGATCTCTACCATTCCTCGGCCACCAAGGTTCATCTCGCCAAAGTCCTCCTATCGCGCGCATGGAATACGCTGTCGAAACCACACTGACGGTCAACGGCACGCGCATCACCCGGCGCATCGCCCCCCGGGTGCATCTCGTCGATTTCCTGCGCGACGAGCTGGGGCTCACCGGGTCTCACATCGGCTGCGAGCACGGCGTGTGCGGCGCGTGCACGGTGCGCGTCAACGGCGAGATCGTGCGCGGCTGCCTGATGCTCGCGGTGCAGGCCGATGGGTGCACGGTCGAGACCATCGAGGGCCTGAGCGACTCGAAGGAGCTCGCGCCGCTACAGAAGGCATTCCACGAGCACAACGCGCTGCAATGCGGCTTCTGCACGCCCGGGATGCTCCTGACGGCGCAGGAGCTGCTGAAGAGCGGCGAGAAGCCGACGCGCGACGAGATCCGCGCCCACATCTCGGGCAACTACTGCCGGTGCACCGGCTACCAGGCGATCGTCGACGCCATCGAGAGCGTGATCAATGGGAAAGGCTGAGCTTCCGCTCCACGCGCCCGGGACGCAGCTCGACCGGGGGTACATCGGCCAGAGCGTGCCGCGGCCGAACGCGCAGCGGCTCCTCCAGGGGCGCGGCGCCTTCATCGACGATCTGCGGTTCCCGCGCCTCGCGCACGTCGCTTTTTTTCGCAGCCCCTACGCACATGCGCTGGTCAAGAAGCTCGATTTCAAGGCGGCGCTGCGCTCCCCTGGCGTTATTGCAGTATTCGACGGTCGCGCCGTGGCGGAGTACTGCACGCCGTGGGTCGCGGTCCTCGCGCACCTGAAGGGCATCAAGTCGCCGCCGCAGCATGCGATCGCGATCGACCGCGCCTGCTGGCAGGGCGAGGCGGTTGCCGCGGTGGTGGCCGAGTCGCGCAGCCAGGCCGAGGACGCCGTGGCGCTGATCGAGGCCGAGTGGAAAGAGCTGCCGGTCGTCGTCGACATGGACGACGCTCTCGCCGGGAAGAACGTGATCCATCCCGATCTCGGCGACAACATCTGCTTCAAGCGCGAGCACGACACCGGCGGCGTAAGCGATGCCTTCCGGCTCGCCGACGTGGTGGTCGAGGAAACGTTCCATTTCGGCCGGCACACCGGCGTGTGTCTCGAGGGCCGGGCGATCCTCGCCGACTACAACGCCGGGGAGCATTCGCTCACCGTGTACCACGCCACGCAGGCGCCGCACATGATGCAGGACATCTTCTCCCGCCACCTCGGCATCCCCGAGGCGAACGTGCGCGTGATCGCCAAGGATGTCGGCGGCTCGTTCGGCATCAAGGTGCACGTCTATCCGGACGAGATGGCGACCGCCGCGATCTCGGTGATGCTGCGCCGGCCGGTGAAGTTCGTCGCCGACCGTCTGGAATCGTTCCTCTCCGACATCCACGCGCGCGAGCACAAGGCGAAGGTCCGCCTCGCGTGCAGCAAGGAGGGCGACATCCTTGCGTTCGATCTGGACGACCTGACCGCCATCGGCCCCTATTCGGTCTACCCGCGCACGAGCGGCATCGAAGGCAACCAGGTGGTGAACCTGACCGGCGGGCCCTACAAGCACCAGAAATACCGCGCAAAAATGCATGTGGTCTTCACCAACAAGAATGTGACCTGCCAATACCGGGCGGTAGGGCACCCCATCGCGGTGGCGCTGACCGAAGGCATCGTCGACCTCGCGGCGCAAAAGCTCGGCATGGATCCGGCGGAGTTCCGGCGCAGGAACCTGATCGCGGACGATGCCTATCCGTACACGTTCCCGTCCGGCCTCAAGTTCGAAAAGCTCTCGCACCACAAGACGCTCGACCTGCTGCTCCAGAAGATGGACTACCGCGCGCTGCGCGATGAGCAGCAACGGCTGCGCAAGCAGGGCATCTACCGCGGCATCGGCCTCGCCGCGATGATCGAGGTGACGAATCCATCGCCCGCGTTCTACGGCGTCGGCGGCGCGCGCATCTCGGCGCAGGACGGTGCGACGCTGCGCCTCGAGCCCACCGGAATGCTGACCGTCCTGTGCAGCGTGACCGAGCAGGGGCAGGGGACTGAAGCCATCTTTGCGCAGATCGCGGCGAGCGCGGTCGGCGTCTCGCTCGACAAGGTGAAGGTGATCACGGGCGATACGGGGGTGACGCCTTATGGCGGCGGCACCTGGGCCTCCCGCGGCGCGGGCATCGGCGGCGAAGCGGTGCTGCTCGCCGGGCGGGCGCTGCGCTCGAACATGCTCGACGTGGCGGCCGCGATCCTGAAGGTGGACAAGGCGGAGCTCGACATAGCGGGCAACGCGGTCGTGCACAAGCTCACGACGGAAAAGAAGCTCGATCTCGCCGAGCTCGGCCGGGTGGCGTACTTCCGGCCCGATACGCTGCCGCTCGACTTCCAGTCCGAGCTCTCCGTGACGCGGCACTACACGCCGCGGCAATACGGCTTCACCTTCACCAATGGGATCCAGGCGTCGCTGCTGGAAGTCGATCCCGACAGCGGTTTTGTGAAACTGCTGAAGCACTGGTGCGTCGAGGACTCCGGGACCGTGATAAACCCGATGCTGGTGGACGAGCAATTGCGCGGCGGTGTCGTCCAGGGCATCGGCGCCGCGTTATTCGAGGAATGCATCTACGGTCCGGATGGGCAGCTCTTGAACGGCAGCATGGCCGACTACCTCGTGCCGATGGCGGGTGAGATGCCCGACATCGTGTGCGCGCATGTCGAGACGCCGACGCAGCAGTCGCAGCTCGGCGCGAAAGGCGTGGGCGAGGCCGGCACTGCGGGCGCGCCCGGTGCCATCATGAACGCGGTCAACGATGCGCTCGCCCCGCTTGGCGCGCGCGTCACGCAGATGCCTTTCACTCCGGAGCGCATTCTCAAGGCACTGGGGAAAGTTTGAAGGACGCAAAGGTCCAGTCTGCGATCTCGCATTGGGCGCCGCGGTTCGTCTCGAACGGCGTGCTGCTCGCCGACTTCGAGGACGTCACCGGAAAGCTCGAGCGCTGGGAAGACTGGTGCGCGGCGTGGTCTGACCGCGCCAAGGTCCATGAGGACCTTGGACGAGCTGCGCTGAAAGAGGGCTACAAGCTCTCGGGCGGCGAGCACCTGGTGCGCGCCGGCATCTACTACCACTTCGCCAAGTTCGTCTTCGTGCAGGACCTCCCGCAGATGAAGCAGGCGCACATGAAGGCGGTCGAGTGCTACCGCGACGGCGTGGCGCACTTGAAGCCGTATCCGGGCAAGCGCGTCGCCATCCCTTTTGAAGGGAAGACCATCTTCGGCGTGCTGCGTGGCTCGGGCCCAGTCGTGATCATGGCGCCGGGGCTGGACTCAACCAAGGAAGAGCTGCATGCGTACGAGGAACCCTTCCTCGCGCGGGGCATGGCCACGCTCGCGATCGACGGACCGGGTCAGGGCGAAGCCGAGTACGAGATCCCGATCTGCGGCGACTACGAGCGCGCCGCCAAGGCGGTGTGCGACTGGATCGAGGAGCGCAACGACCTCGATGCCGAGAACATCGCCATCTGGGGGGTGAGCCTCGGCGGCTACTACGCGCCGCGTGCCGCGGCCTATGAGAAGCGCATCAGCGCCTGCATCGCGCTTTCCGGGCCTTTCGAATGGGACCAGATCTGGGACGGGCTGCCCGAGCTCACGCGCGAGACTTTCCGCGTGCGCTCGCATTCCGCGAATGCGGCCGAGGCCCGGCAGAAGGCGCGTACGCTCACCATGGTGAAAGCCGCGCCGGAGATCCAGTGCCCGATATTCATAGTCACCGGCCGGCAGGATCGTCTTGTGCCGGCGACGGAAGCCGAGCGGCTCGCGCGCAGCGTCGCAGGGCCGGTCGAGCTGATGATCGTCGAGGACGGCGGCCACAATGCCAACAACCGTCCCTATCGCTATCGCAGCCGTACGGCGGACTGGCTCGCCGCGCAGTTCGGATTACCCAAAACATAAGGAGGATGGTCATGCGTTTCATTGGGGGTTTGACAACGGCAGCACTGGCGCTCGCGCTCTCGTTCGGCGCGCACGCCGAGCAGTTCCCGACCAAGCGGGTCACGTTCGTCTCCGGCGTGACGCCGGGCAGCGCCTCCGACACGATGGCGCGGATCCTGGCGGAGAAGCTGCAGCAGAAATGGGGGCAGACGGTCATCGTCGAGAACAAGCTCGGCGCGGGGGGCCTCGTCGGCGCGAAGTTCGTCGCCAACTCCGAGCCCGACGGACACATGATCATGATGTATGCGTCGGCCTACACGGTCTCGCCGCTGCTTCAGCCCGAGGTGATGAAGACGAGCGAGCTGCAGCCCGTGGCGACGGTCGCGACGATCCCCACCGTGCTCGTCGTGCAGCCGCAGAAGTACAAGACCCTCAACGATTTCGTATCCGCCGCGAAGGCGAATCCGGGCAAGCTCGTCTGCACCGACGCGGGCGTCGGCAGCGCCACGCACATGGCGTTCGAGCGCTTCCGCTTCTCGGCGGGCATCCCGGAGGTGGTGAACGTCCATACCAAGGGCGTGGGCGAAGCGCTCACCGAGGTGATCGCCGGCCGTGCCGACTGCTACTTCGCGCTCGTTTTCCAGGCGAGGAAGATCGTCGACTCGGGCAAGCTCATTGCGCTCGCCACGAGCGCGCCCAAGCGCAGCGTGCTGATGCCCGACGTGCCGACGCTCGAAGAGCAGGGCTTCAAGAACGCGTCGTACAACTTCTGGGTCGGCGCCCTGGTCCCGGCGAAGACGCCGCGCGACATCGTGGAGAAGCTGCACGACGACATGACCGCGCTCGTCGAGTCGCCGGACGTGAGCGACCAGATCAGGAAGCTCGGCTGCGATCCGCTGCCGATGTCGGTGAAGGAGTTCGAGCAGATGGTGGCGCGCGAGATCCGCGAGAACACCGAGATCATCAGGAAGGCGGGCATCAAGGCCAATTGAGCTTCCAGCTCATCCCCGACCCCTGGTTCTGGTTCCTGGCCGTCGTCGCCGTCCTGCTCACGGGAATCTCGAAGTCGGGGGTCGGCGGCGGCGCGGGCGGCGTCTCGACGCCGCTCATGTCGATGGCGATCTCGCCGGTGGCGGCCGCGGCGATCATGCTGCCGGTGCTGTGCGTGATGGACCTCTTCGGCATCCGCGCGTATCTCTGGAAATGGGACAAGGTGATCGCGCGCCGCGTGGTCGGCGGCGGCCTGATCGGCTGCGCGCTCGGCTACCTGACCTTCAGCTGGCTCGACGACAACTGGATCCGGATCATCCTCGGGGCGATTGCGCTCGGCTTCCTCGCCTTCAGCTATTTCCCGAAGAAGAGCCTGGCACGGCCTTCCAATCTCTCCGGCTGGCTCTGGTCGGCGCTCTCCGGCTGCACCACCTTCATCACGCACGCCGGCGGGCCGCCGCTCATGGTCTACCTGCTGCAGCTCAGGCTCGACAAGACCACCTTCATCGCGGTCTCGCTCGTCTTCTTCGCGGCGATGAACTACGCGAAGATCCTGCCGTATTTCTGGCTCGGCCTTTTCGACGCGCGTAACCTCGCCACGTCGGTTGTGCTGATACCGCTCGGCGTCATCGGCATCTACATCGGCGTGAGGCTCCAGCGCCACCTCGAGCCGAGGATGTTCTACGCCGTGGTGCACACGCTCCTCTTCCTGACCGGCATCAAGCTCCTCTATGACGGCCTCACGCACCTTTAGGCTTTTGAACCTGGCGCCGTTCATCGTGGTCGGCGCGATCTGGGAAATCGTGGCGCGCGCCGGCGTTTTCCCGCCGCGCCTCTTTCCGACGCTCGAGACCGTTGCGACCACCTTCGCGCAGCTCACGGTCAGCGGCATCCTGCCGCACCACGCCGCGCTGACGCTGTACCGCCTCGGCGCGGGGTTTGCGCTTGCCGCGATCGCCGGCGTCGTGCTCGGCATTGCCATGGGCCGGTGGCGGCGCGCCGAGGCGGTGCTGATGCCGCTCGTGAGCATCGGGGCTCCCGTTCCGGGGCTCGCCTATGCGCCGCTCTTCCTCCTCTGGTTTGGCCTCGGCGACTCGGGCTCGATCGTCCTCGTCGCCTTCGTCTCGGCGTTCCCGGTCACGCTCAACACCTGGACGGGAGTCAAGGCGGTGAAGGAAGTCTGGGTGCGCGCAGCGCGCACGATGGGCGCCGACGATCGCCGCCTCTTTCGCTTCGTGATCCTGCCCGGCGCGCTTCCGTACATCCTCACGGGACTGCGGCTTGGACTCGCGCAGGCCTGGCGCATTCTCGTCGCCGTCGAGATGCTCGCCGCCGTGCCCTGGGGCCTGGGCTGGCTCATCTTCGGCGCGCGCGAGTTTCTGAACACCGACGCGATGCTCGCCGGCATCGCCCTGATCGCCGCGATCGGTCTCGTCCTCGAGAAGCTCGTGTTCGAGCGCCTCGAGCGCATCACGGTCGTGCGCTGGGGAATGATGACCGCATGAGGACGCTCGTCTCCATCGTGCTGGCGGCGGCCGCCTACGAGGCGCTCGCGCGCAGCGGCTGGTTCGCGGCTGCGCTCGTGCCCACGCTGCCGACCATCGCGCGCACGCTCTGGAGCATGCTCGTCGACGGCTCGATGGAGCGGCACGCGCTCAATACCCTCGCGCGCGTGTTCGCCGGGCTTGCGCTCGCCGCGACCACGGGCCTCGCGCTCGGCGTGCTGATGGGCCGCTACCGGACGGCGGAAGGCTTCTTTGCGCCGCTCGTCAACTCGCTGATGCCGATCCCTTCGCTCGCCTGGGCGCCGGTGTTCATCCTGTGGTTCGGCCTGGGCAACGTGGCGACCGTGCTGATCGTCTTCTATGCCGCGACGTTCCCGATGCTCGTCAACACCTGGAGCGGGGTGCGCGCCGTGAACCCGCTCTGGCTGCGCGCGGCGCGCTCGATGGGGGCGAGCGGCCCGGCGCTCTTCTGGAAAGTCGTGGTGCCGGGCGCGGCGCCGTTCATCATCACCGGGCTGCGACTCGCCTTCCAGCGCGCATGGATCGCCGTGGTGGGCGCCGAGATGCTCGCGGCCTCCGACTTCGGCCTCGGCTGGGTGATCTTCGACGCGAAGGAGTTCCTGAACGCCGACGTCATGCTCGCCTCTCTCGTGACGATCGGCGCAATCGGGTTCGTCTTCGAGCGCGTGGTCTTCGCCAGCCTCGAGCGCATCACCGTGCAGCGCTGGGGCATGCTGCGCGCCGCCGCTGCATGAAGACCATCGAGGTCCGCGACGTAACGCTCGCGTACGACACGCCCGCTGGGCGCGTCGAGGCGCTGCGCGGCGCGAGCTTCACCACGGCGCCGTCGGAGTTCGTCTGCATCGTCGGGCCGAGCGGCTGCGGCAAGACCACGCTCCTCAACATCGTCGCCGGCTTCCTCACGCCGTCGGCGGGCGAGATCCGCATCGATGGCCGGCCGGTGAGCGGGCAGGGCTTCGACCGGGGCATCGTCTTCCAGGACTTCGCGCAGCTCTTTCCCTGGCGCACGGCGCTCGAGAACGTCGCCTTCGGACTGGAGATGAAAGGCGTGGCGCGGCCCGAGCGCGAGCGCATCGCGCGCGAGCAGCTGCGGCTCGTGCGGCTCGAGAAGTTCGCCGACTCTTATCCGCATCACCTCTCGGGCGGGATGCAGCAGCGTGTAGCGATTGCCCGCGCGCTAGCCTACAACCCCGGGGTGCTGCTGATGGACGAGCCCTTTGCGGCGCTCGACGCGCTCACGCGCGACGAGATGCAGCGCCTCCTCGCCGACGTCTGGCGTGCGACGCGCAAGAGCGTGCTCTACGTGACTCACAACGTCGCCGAGGCGGTGTACCTCGCCGACCGCGTGATCGTGATGACGCCGCATCCCGGCACGATCAAGGCGGTCGTTTCGATCGGCCTCGAGCGGCCGCGCGACCCGCTCAGCGTAGAATTCCTCGAGTACCAGAAAAAACTGCTCGCCCATTTCACACGACAGGAGGAGGCATGAAACGGCGTGATTTCCTGATTGCGACCGCGGTGGCGCCTTTTGGAAACGTTTTTGCCCAAAACGCCGTGACGGTGCGCCAGGGCTACCAGACCAACATGTGGGGCATGCCCACCTATTACCTCTTGCGCTCCGGCGCGCTCGAGAGGCAGGGCGTGAAGTTCGAGGAATTCGCCGTGCCCTCCGGCAACATCACCATGCAGCAGATGGTCGGACGCCAGGTAGACCTCGGCACCTATGCGGGCCCGTCCTTCATCCTCGGCCATGCGCGCGGCGGCCTCGTCGCGATCGCGCAGATCGAGGAAGTCGGCAGGACGGTGCGCGTCATGGCGCGCAAGGAATTGAACGTGCGCAACGTCGCGGACCTCCGCGGCAAGAAGATCGCCAACCAGAGCGGATCGTCGATCGCCCAGGTGTTCACCGACACCATCGCGCCCAAGGCCGGCCTCAAGAAGGACGACTGGCAGGAAGTGCGCATGAACGTGAACGACATGGTGGCGGCGATGGCGGCGAAGACCGTCGATGCCATGATCAACGTCGAGCCCTACAACGCCATCGCCGAAGCCGACGGCCTCGCCACCACGGTGATGAACTACTGGGACGTCGATCGCATGCCGGTGTTCATGGCGGCGACACCGGAATTCGTCGACAAGCATCCCGATGCCGCCACGGCTTACCTCAAGGCCTGGCTCGCGGTCGCCGACGACTTCAAGAACAACCGCAAGAAAGTGAACGACACGATCTTCGCCTTCTATGCCTCCAAGGGCTACAAGATGGCGCCCGAGACCTTCTCGAAGGCGCTCGCCATCGACGTCAATCCGACCTTCCCGGCGAACCTGCGCGACTACATGCAGCACGAGGCCGAGACGCTCTTGCGGGAAAAGAAGATCAAGGAGATGCCCGACTGGTCGAAGGCACTTCGGCCGGAGTTCATGCAGCGAGCGAAGGCCTAGAGATGAGACCGATCGGAGTGGCCGTCATCGGCACCGGCTGGTGCGGCGGCATCCGCGCCGAGACGCTGGCGAGCCACGCGCTTGTCAAGAGCCTGCATCTCGCCGAGACGCGGGCGGAGCGCCTGGCCGAGCTGAAGGCGAAGCTCAAGCCCGCCACCGCGACCGCCGACTATCGGGAGCTATTGAAGAACCGGGAGATCGAGGCGGTCTACATCTCCGCGACGCCTGAGAGCACGCACTATCCGATGACGCGCGATGCGCTCGCGGCGGGAAAGCATGTCTTCCTGGAGAAGCCCATCGCCATGACGCTCGCCGAGGCGGACGAGTTGATCGCGACGGCGAAAGCGAAGAACCTCAAGTTCACCATCGGCTACTCGCAGCGCTTCAATCCGAAGTTCGCCTACGTGAGGAAGTGCATCCGTGACGCGACGATCGGCAAGCCGGTCACGGCGCTCGTCTCGCGGCACATCACGCGCAT
Organism: Burkholderiales bacterium; assembly: GCA_035632415.1. Taxonomy (GTDB): domain Bacteria; phylum Pseudomonadota; class Gammaproteobacteria; order Burkholderiales; family SG8-39; genus SCGC-AG-212-J23. The sequence goes on from DASQGW010000143.1 coordinate 13,795, forward strand.
GCTCGGCACGAAGATCAGCGGGCGCTCGAAGCTCTCGCCCGCGGCGATGGAATCCACGCACGACCTCGACTTCGTCTTCTGGTGCCTCGAGCCGGCGAAGCCCGTCCGCGTCTACTCGCAGCAGAACTACGGCGCGATGCGGGAGATGAGCGGCGGCGACGTGCCCGACCAGCAGTGGCTCATGGTGACGATGGACAACGGCATGTCGGTCGTCGTCGGAGGCGGCTGGAGCCTGCCGCTTGGCTATCCGAACTTCTCCACCACGTGGATCGAGATGGTCGGCACCGAAGGCGCGGTGATGGTCGACGACAGCCACAAGGACGTCGTCGTCAACACGGTGCAGAAGGGCATGCAGCTGCCGATGTCCACCATGCCGGGCGAATTCGTCGACCACACCTACGCCGGGCCGATGGCGCCGGAGACGGTGCACTTCCTGGAGGCCGTGGTCTGCGACCGGCCGGTGATGGTCACGCCCGAGCACGCGCGCATGGTGATGGAGGTGTACATCGCCGCCGACCTCTCGGCCGAGCGCAACGAGGCGGTGTCGCTTCCCCTCAGAAGGCCGCTTGAGAAAGCAGCCTAAGCGCATCGGCCTCGCGATCGTCGGGGCCGGGCGCGTAGGTCTCTTCCGCGGCGAAGTCGCCGCGCGGCATCCGCAGGTCGACTGGATCGGCGTCGCCGACCTCAAGCCCGAGCGCGCCAAGCTCGTCGGCGAAAAGACCAATGCCGATTTCGTCACCTCGGATTTTCGGCAATTGCTGAACCGGCCCGAGGTGACGGCAGCGATCATCGCGACCGACGAGCACCTGCACGTCGAGCCGATCCTCGCCGCGGTCGAGCGCAAGCTCGCGCTGATGATCGAAAAGCCCCTGGCCACCGAGCTGGCCGGCTCCGCCCGCGTGCTGAAGGCCATCCAGGACATGAAGGTCGACGCGGTCGTCGGCTACACGCAGCGCTTCCGCCGCAAGTGGCTTTCCGTGAAGGAGAAGGTGCGCACCGGCGCGCTGGGCGACGTCACGCTGGTGACGAGCCGCGCGTTCATGAATCGCCTGGTCGCGCTCGACAACTACAAGCGCACCAACGACCCGGCCACCATCTCGCCGATGGTGATCTCGGGCACCCACGCGCTCGACGTAGTCATGTGGATGATGGAGGCGAAAAAGCCGGTCGAGATCTACGCGCGCTCGGTAGACAAGGCGCTCGGGCCACTGTGCAAGGGTATCGATGCGACCGCTGGCGTCATCACGTTCGAGGACGGGTCGATCTACCACTCGGTGATCTCATGGGCGCTGCCCATCGTCTGGCCGGGCGCGGTGTACAGCCTGGAGGTCGGCATCACCGGCACCGACGGCGTGATCACCGTCGACGACACGCACCGCGATATCGTCCTCGCGACGACGAAGGAAAGCGGGGAGGGCTATGCGCCCGACAAGGTGCGGCGCGTCGACTTCCTCGGCAGCTACCCGCCGGGCGACATGGTGCTCGGCGAGCTGCGCGGCCCGATGCGCGAGGAGACCGAGCAGTGGCTGAACCGCATCTGCATGGATCTCCCCACGCAGCACGCGACGGCGGCCGAGGCGCACAACCGGCTGATGCTCACCAAGGCATTCGACAAGTCGGCGCGCCTCAAGCGGCCGATCCCGCTGCCGATCGACAGCGAATGATGCGCTGCGGGGGACTATTGACGTACTGTAAACTATAAATTACAGTGCGTGGAGCTTCATTACTACCAAACGCCTGAGCGTAGACTGCCCTTCGACGAATGGCTGACGGCGCTTGGAGACCAGCAGGCACGGGCGCGAGATGTGGAACCTGTTGGGGAAGGCGTGATGGAGCTAAGGATCGATTGGGGTCCGGGATATCGGGTCTATTTCGCCCGGCTCGGACGGGTAGTAGTGCTCCTCCTTTGTGGAGGAGACAAGCGGACTCAAGACAATGACATCAAGCGTGCGAAGGACTATTTCAGGGACTACAAGGCGCGTACCGCGCATTAAAAGCCGCGCGGCTCCCGCTAGCGTGCCGTACGAGCCGGCGCTCATCGAGCAGCTGAAGGACTCGGTCGAAGCAGCGGCGTATCTCGAAGCGGTGATCGAGGATGGCGACCAAGGCGCGATCATGCTCGCGCTGCGCCAAGTCGCCCGGGCGCGGGGAGGCATCGCCGAGGTGGCGCGCAAGGCAAAGCTGACGCGCGAAGCGACCTACAAGATGCTCTCGAAGAACGGAAACCCGGAGCTTCGCAGCCTCAAAGCACTTCTCAAGGCGACGGGCCTGCGGATCGCAGTAAAGCCGATCGAAAAGCGCACTGCTTAGCCCGCCTGGCGGTAGCGCAGCGCTTCCACCAGCAGCGCGAACGCGGGTGAACTATACGGAGCCGTTCGCGCTGATGGTTGCCCAGCTCGCGTACGAAGGAGCCGGCGGGCCCGAATTGGCGTACCGTTTCGAACGATTCTGAAGCGAGCGAAGGGGGAGGGCATGCCCGGTTTCCACGAGTGGGAGAGCTTCTACGTCATCGTCGGCGCGGCGGCGGGAGCGCTGATCGGCCTGCAGTTCGTGGTGATGACGCTCCTCGCGGACAAGCCGCATATCGCGTCGCCGGAAGCCGGCGCGGCGTTCTCGACGCCGAACGTCGTGCATTTCAGCGCGGCCTTGCTCCTTTCGGCGCTAATGCGCATACCTTGGCATGGCATCGGCGCGGCGGCGGTGGCTTGGGGCGCGATCGGCGCTGCCGGGCTCGTTTATCTCGTGATCGTCATCCGGCGAATGCGCTCGCAGCGCGCGTACAAGCCGGATTGGGAAGACTGGATCTGGCATGTCTTGCTGCCGCTTGGCGCGTACGCGCTGCTCCTTGTTTCCGCGCTATTCGCCCGGCCCGACGTGGAGGATGCGCTGCACGCCGTCGCCGCTGCGACACTGCTGCAGCTTTTCATCGGCATCCACAACTCCTGGGACGCGGTCGCGTACCACGTGCTCGTGCGCATGCGGCAAACCAAAGACTGAGCACCGGCGCGAATTGACAGTAGCGTCTGGCGGCGCGGCGCGATAAGGTCGCGCCGTGTCGAATCCGTTGAACGTTGCGGTCATCGGCCTCGGCTGGTGGGGCCGCATCATTGTCCCGCTCGCCAGGACGAGCTCCAGGCTTCGCGTCGTGCGCGTGGCCGACCCCGTTCCGGCCGCCGCCGAGTTTGCGCACGCTCAAGGTGTGCCGCTCTCCAAGGACCTCGACGACGCGCTGCGCGATCCGAATGTGCAGGGGGTCGTGCTCTGCACGCCGCACACGCAGCACACCGATCAGATCCTGCGCGCGGCCAACGCGAAGAAGCACGTCTTCTGCGAGAAGCCGCTCGCGATGTCGCGTGCCGATGTGCTGCGCTCGGTCGACGCGTGCAACCGGAACGGCGTGAAGCTCGCGGTCGGCCACGAGAAGCGCTTCGAGCCGCCGATCCAGGAGGCGATGCGCCTCGTGAAATCCGGCGAGCTCGGCACGCCGCTCCAGATCGAGGCGAATTTCGTGCAGGACAAGTTCCTTTCGCTCGCCGCGGACAACTGGCGCCTTTCGGCCAAGGAAGCGCCCGCCGGGCCGATGACGGCGACCGGCATCCATCTGCTCGATCTTTCGGTCGGCGTCTTCGGCGCTGCCGAGCGGGTCTTTGCCAACGTGCGCCAGCTCGGCAGCCAGCTCGTAAACGGCGATACGCTCGGCATCCTGGTGAATTTCCGCTCGGGCGGTAACGCGCTGCTGAGCGCGATCCTGGCCACGCCCTTCGATGGGCGTTTCGCCGTCTACTGCAACAAGGGCTGGGTGGAAGTCCGCGACAAGGCACACCCCGAGGCGCCGCAGGGCTGGACGCTCACGGTGCATCGGCGAGGCGGGGAAAAGACGGTGCGCGAATTCCCGCCCGCCAAGGCGGTGCTTGCGAACCTCGAGGCGTTCGCCGATGCGGCAACGGGCGGCGCGCCGTATCCTGTGCCCCAGGAGCAGATGATCGCCAACGTCTCGGCGTTGGAAGCCATCTTCAAGTCCGCCCAGTCCGGGCGAGTAGAGCCAGTGGAGAGCTGATGAGACTTGGTACGTTCATGATGCCGCTGCATCCGCCGAAGCGGCAGCCGCACGAGACCTACGTCGAGGACCGCGAAGCGATCCTGCTTGCGGACAAGCTGGGCTACGCCGAGGCGCTGGTCGGCGAGCATGTGACCGATCTTGCCGAGAACGTCACGTCGTGCGCCATGTTTCTCTCGAGCCTGGTGCACGACACCAAGAAGATCGTGCTCGGCACCGGCACGATCAACATGCCGAACTCGCATCCGGCGGCGATCGCCGCCCAGGTGGCGATGCTCGACCACATGCTGAAGGGGCGCTTCATCTTCGGCATCAGCCCGGGCGGGCTCATGTCGGACGCCGAGGTCTTCGGCAACTACAAGAAGGATCGCAACGCCATTTTCCTCGAGTCGATCAACATGGTGCTCGACATCTGGAAGGGCGAGCCGCCGTACAACCTCGCCGGCCAGTTCTTCTCCGTCACCACGCAGAACACGCAGATCCCGGAGATCGGGCAAGGCGCCATCATCAAGCCCTACCAGAAGCCGCATCCGCCGATCGTCGTGACCGCGGTGGCGCCGCACTCGAAAGGCGTCACCGAGGCCGCGAAGCGCGGCTGGACGCCGATCTCCGCGAACTTCCTGCTGCCCGAGTGGGTGAAGAGCCACTGGCCTCGATATGTCGAGGGCTGCGAGGCGGTCGGCAAGAAAGCCGACGGCAAGGATTGGCGCGTCGCCAAGTCGATCTTCGTCGCCGACGACGAAGGCACGGCCAAGCGCTACGGCCACGGCGCCGAAGGCCCGTACTACTTCTACTTCAAGCAGTTGATCCGCAAGCTGGTCGGCGCCGGCAACCGCGGCAACCTCTTCAAGCTCGACCAGAACGAGCCCGACTCCTCGATCACCGCCGACACCATGACGCCCAAGCTCGTCTTGGCCGGCACGGTGAACAGCGTCGTGGAGCAGATCCTCGCGTTCCGCGAGAAAGTCGGGCCGTTCGGCACGCTGTACTACCCATGCCATGACTGGGTCGACCCGAAGCTCGCCAAGCGCTCGATGGAGCTGATGGCGGAGCAGGTGATGCCGAAGGTGAACGCTGCGCTGAAGGAGTAGCCCCATGGAAGCACGCACGCCCGGCGCAAAGCGCGCCGGCCCCGGAGAGCATGTCTTCGACATGCACAAGGTGAACCAGATCATGGGCGGCCCGGCCTACTCGCCGGTGTTCGGCGGCTGCGTCGAGGGCGAGCGCATGATCGTCGCGCTCATGCGCTATCCGGCGGGCAAGCCCTCCGACGCGCACTCACACCCTAACGAGCAGTGGATCTATGTGCTGGAGGGGGAGCTCGAGATGGAGTTCGACGGCAAGTGGTATCGCGGCGGGCCGGGGCACTGCTTCTATGTGCCGGCGAACAAGGTGCACAAGGCGAGGAACGAAAGCCCGCGGGATTGCGTGTTCTTTACCTGCAAGGACGCCTCGCACGGCCTCCACGGCGAGAAGGCGTGACGCCGAGCCCGGCGGCTAGCTGATCAGCAGGCCGATGTACTGGATCACGAACCAGCCGGACATCAGGCCCATGGTGATCATGAGCATGCGCCGATCCTTGATGAGCGGCGCGCATTCCGCCGGCACGGTGATCGTCGCCATCTCGCGCGAGGTCCGGTGCAGGTGCAGGAACGCGACCAGCGCGCCGATCGTCGTGACCAGCAGGCCGACGGCCTCCAAAATCCACGTTGTCATTTGGTTTTAGCCTCTCTCCAACGAGGCTAGTCTATCTGTATTCGCGCAGAGCGTAAAAATTCTCCCCAGGCGGCCGTCTCGCGGCGCACGAGATCTGTGAATTCTTGTGGTGACTTGGAGACCTCCACGCTCATCATCTGCTTCGCCAGGTTTTCCTTAATGTCCGGTCGGTTGAGCGCGGTGAAGACAGCGCGGTGCAAGGCGTCGATCACGCGTTTCGGCGTGGCGGCGGGGGCGAACATGCCCTGCCAGGCGTTGGTGCCGATGCCCGGGAAGCCCTGCTCGGCGAGGGTCGGCACGTTCGGCAGCTCCGGCAGCCGCTCGGCGGGCACGGCGGCGAGCGCCTTGAGGCGGCCGCTTTTGATATGCGGCAGCAGGGACGCCATGTTGAAGAACGCGACCTGCACCTCGCCGGCGATCATGGCGGGGATCGCCTGGCCGGCGCCACCCTTGTAGGGCACGTGGGTGAGCTGGATGCCCGCCGCCTTCATGAAACGCTCCATGTCGAGGTGCGGGTAGCTGCCGATGCCCACGGAGGCGAAGTTGAGCTTGCCCGGGTCCTTCTTCGCCAGCGCGATCAGCCCGGCGATGTTGTTCGCCGGCAAGCTCGCCGGTGCCACAACGATGTGCGGGATCTCGACCAGCTTGGCGATGCCGACGAGGTCGCGCGAAGGCTTGATGGTGAGCTGCGCGGCATAGATGTTCTCGTTGATGGCGTTCGTCGACACGTTGCCGACGAGCAGCGTGTAGCCGTCGGGGGCCGCCTTCGCCACCGTCTCGAGCGCGATGTTGCCGTTCGCCCCCGGCTTGTTCTCGACGATGAAGCTCTGGCCGAGCTCGCTCGTGAGATGCTGCGCAACGATGCGCGCGATGATGTCCGTGGCGCCGCCCGGCCCGTAGGGCACGAGCATCTTCACCGGACGGCTGGGATAGTTCTCCTGCGCCATGGCAGGGACGGCGAGCATGCAAAACAGCAGGGCGCTCAAGCGCATGGTGATCCTCCTCGCGTGCGATCATAACTGAATGCAAACGATCGACATCCACTCGCACTGGTATCCCCAGGAATGGATCCGCCTGTTCGAGAAGGAGAGTGCGAAGGAATCCGCCTCGCTCGAGCGCAAGGACGGCAAGTACTTCCTGAAGGCAAGACAGATCACGAACGTCTTCGACGAGCGCTTCGTCGTGGTCGACGAGCGGGTCAAGGCGATGGACGAGCGCAAGATCGACGTGCACGCGCTTTCGCTGACCACGCCCATGGTCTACTGGGCATCGCCCTCGCTGGCGCTGTCTTTGAGCCAGGCGTTCAACGATGCCGCATCTGCAGCGCACAAGAAGCATCCGAAACGCCTCGTCGGCCTCGCCATGGTGCCCATGCACGCACCCGGGCTCGCGGTGAAGGAGCTCGAGCGCGCGGCCAGGCTGCCCGGGATCAAGGGGATGTACCTCGCCACCAACGTCAACGGCGAGGAGCTGGACGAGAAGAAGTTCTGGGATGTGTACGCGAAGTGCGAGGAGCTCGGCTGGACGATCTTTCTCCATCCGGTCGACACGATCGGCCAGGACCGCACGAAGAAGTACTACCTGAAGAACCTGTGCGGCAATCCGTATGACACCGGCGTCGCCGTGGCGCACCTCATCTTCGGCGGCGTCCTGGACCGCTTCCCCAAGCTCGGGTTCAACCTGCCGCACGCCGGCGGCACGTTTCCCTGGCTGATCGGCCGCTGGGACCATGGCACCAGAGTGCGGCCGGAGCTGAAGCACATGAGAGAGCCGCCGAGCTCGTACCTCAAGCGCTTCACCTACGACACCATCGGCCACGACGACCGGATCAACGCCGCGCTCGTGAAGCTCGTCGGCGCCGACCGCGTCACGCTGGGCAGCGACTACTGCTTCGACATGGGCCTCGACGATCCCCTGGCGACGGTCGACCGCATCGCCGGACTATCCGAGGCCGACAAGCACAAGATTTGCGGCGGCAACGCCCAGAAGCTGCTGAACCTCTAGAGTGTCTGCGGCTTCGCGCTCCAGCTCACGGGGAGCATCACGCAGTCCTTGCCGCCGAGGCCCTGTTTCGAGGCGTGGTCGAAGCACTCGAGCGCGCGCTCGGTGATCGGCGCCTGCCGGCCGAGCGCGTGGATCTCCGCCACCATCTGCGAGAGGTCCTTGCGCATGGTGTCGACGTTCGACGTCACCGCAGGCTCCTTGCCACCGAGCGCGGCGGCGATGACCGGCGCGCGGCTCTTCATCATCGTGGCGGCGCCGGAGGTGTCGGCGAGGATGTCCATGAGCCGCGCCGGCTCGATATCCAGGCCGCGCACCAGGGAGAGCGCCTCGCCGAGCGCCTGCCAGTAGACGAGGAGCGGCAGGTTGATGGCGAGCTTCATGCGCGCGCCGGCGCCGACCGGGCCGACATGCTCGACCCGCCGGCACATCTGCTCGAGGACCGGCCGCGCACGGGCCACGTCCGCCGCTTCGCCGCCGACGAAGCCGAAGAGCTTGCCTTCCTTCGCCGGGCCGGTCGTGCCGCCGACCGGGCATTCGATGAAGGCGCCGCCCGCGGCGCGCACCTTTTCGGCGAGCGCCTTGGGCACTTCGGGCCGTACCGTGCTCATCTCGACGAAGAGCCTGCCTTTCATCGCACCTTGCATCTGCGAATAGACGGCGTTCACCGCCGCGGCATCCGACAGGATGCTGATGACAAGGTCGCAGCCCGCCGCCAGCTCCGCCGGAGTCGCCGCGACCCTGAGCCCGGTGGCCTTTGCCTTGTCGGGAGTGCGGTTCCAGACCATCATCTCGTGCCCGAGACTGGAGAGCCGCGCCGCGATGGCCGCGCCCATCTTGCCGATGCCTGCTATGCCGATTTTCATGTCGCTTGTCTCCATGCCGACCGATACCGTGCCGCTGGAAGGCGCATGGTACGAGCCGGCGGGCGGCGCGCGCACTGGGGCGGCGCTGCTGTTTCACGGCAACACGATGAATTTCTACAGCGGCGCGCCACGCTTCCTGCCGCCCGCGTTGACCGAGCTCGGCATCGCCTGCCTTGCCTTCAACCGCCGCGGCCACGACATCCTCGCCATCCGCGACAGCCGCGCGGCCGAAGGCGCCGCGTTCCAGACGATCGCGGAAGCCGTTGCCGACAATCGCTACGCCGCGCAGTGGGTCGCGAATCGCGGCTTTGCGCATCCGCTGGTGATCGGGCACAGCAATGGCGGCATGCTGGCCGTGCGCCATGTCACCGACCATCCGGCAACGCCTGCGCTCGTCCTGCTTTCCGCGCATTGCGGCGGCAAGGATATGGTGCCGCTCGCAAGCCGCGCCGGGCTCCTCGCGGGCGACCGGCTGGCGGAGCTCACCGCGCAGGCGGAGCGCATGGTGAAGGAGGGCAGGGGCCGCGAGCTCATGCTGCTTCCCGGCTGGTGGTACGTGACCAGCGCGGCGAGCTTCCTCGACCTCGCCAACTGCCCGGACATCCTCGAGCTCGCGCCGAAGATCCGCTGCCCCGTGCTTTACCTGCGCGGCGACCGGGAGCCGCGCGACCTCTATCCGGCCGAGGAATTCGCACGCCGCTGCGGCGGCAAGTGCACCGTGGAGATCGTGCCGCAGTGCGATCACTTCTATGTGAATCGCGAAGCCGAGATCTGCCGCCGGGTGGTGAGCTGGCTGCATAGTGGTACAGTCTCCGCACGAGGAGGGAGTCCATGAAACGGTTGAAATCGTTGGTCACGCTGTCGGCGATGCTCCTGTGCGGCATCGCGTCAGCGCAGGTGAAGCTTGCCTATGTCGGCGAGATCTCCGGGCAGCTCGCCCCATCGGGCGGCAACTTCCGCGACGGCATCATCCTCGCGGTCGAGGAGATCAACGCGCACGGCGGCATGCTGAAGCAGAAGCTCGATCTCACGCTCTACGATACTCAGACCAATCCCGGCGTCGCGCGCGCGCAGATGCAGAAGGCGCTCGACAGTGAGCCTTACGTGCTCTTCGGCCCGGTGCTCTCGGGCAACGTCAAGGTGACGCTCGAGATGGTGAAGCAGGCCGAGGTGCCGCAGTTCATCGGCGGCGAAGCGGCCGACCTGACCACGCTCGGCAACCCGTACATGTTCCGCACCTCGTTCGGCCAGCAGATCGGCATGCCGAAGATCGGGAACTACATCCGCGACGAGTTGAAGGCGAAGACCATTGCGCTCATCTGGGTCAACAACGACTTCGGCAAGGCCGGCCGCGACCAGCTGCTCAAGGTACTCAAGGAGCGCAACATCCGGCTCGCCGCCGACGTATCGACCGAGCCGGGGCAGGTGGATTTCGCCGCCGACGTGGTCAAGCTGAAGAGCGCGAACGCCGATGCGGTGTTCGTCTACTCGAACGAGGAAGAATGCGCGCGCATCATGCGCGAGGCGCGCAAGCAGGGCCTGAAGGGTCCGTTCGTCGGCGACACGACGCTCCTGAGCCAGAAGACCATCGAGCTCGCCGCCGAGGCGGCGAACGGCGTGGTCGGCCACGTCGGCCTCACGGTGGACGCACCGATTCCGGAGGTCAAGGCGTTCGGCGAGCGCTTCCAGAAGCGCTTCAAGTACAAGCCCGACCATAACGGCCTGAAGGGCTACACCGCGGTGTACGCGATGAAGTACGTCACGGAGAAGAAGCTCGGCAAGCTCGACCGCAAGGCGTTCATGAGAACGCTGCACGGCCTGACCATCTCGCCGCAGGACGAGCCCGGCATCCTGATCGAGACCGGCTGGAACGACGTCGGCGAGATCGACCGCATCAGCTTCCTCGCCACGGTGGAGAACGGCCAGCAGAAGATCGTCAAGATCCTGCCGAAGCTGGGCAAGTAGCCCGCTGGCAGACGTCCTTCAGCTTCTGGTAGCGGGTCTCGCGACCGGCGCGATCTACGCGCTGGTCGCGATCGGCTTCACGCTCTTGTGGCAGACCTCGCAGACGATCAACTTCGCCCAGGGCGAGTTCGTCATGGCTCCGGCCTTCTTCATCCTGATCGGCACCGGTACGTTCGGACTGCCGTTCTGGCTCGCGGCGATCCTCGGCGGCCTCGTCACCCTGGTCTTGCTCGGCCTCGCGTTCAAGAGGCTGATGGTCGACCCGATGATCCGCCACGGCGCGCTGCCGCTGGTCGTCGCCACCATCGGCCTCGCCATCCTGATGAAGGAGGCGGTGCGCGAGTTCTACGGCGCCGACGCCTGGCCGTTCCCCGCGCTGTGGGCGACGACCGACGTCACCGTTTTCGGCGCTGTGTTCGCGGTGCAGAGCCTGCTGATCCTGGCCGTGTGCATCGTCGTGGTCGCCGCCCTGCAGTTCTACCTCGCCGGCACGCTGACCGGGCGCTGCATGCAGGCCACTGCGCAGAACCCGGCGGTGGCGCGCCTCCTCGGCATCCGCGTCGAGCGCATGGTGCTCTACACCTTCCTCATCAACGCCGCGCTGGTGTGGATCGCCGCGCTGCTGGTGACGCCGATCTACCTTGCCAAGTTCACCAACGGCGAGATCCTCGGCCTGTACGCCTTCATCGCCGCGATCATCGGCGGGTTCAACCAGGTGCGCGGCGCGATCGTCGGCGGGCTCGTGCTCGGCGTGGTCGACAACTTCTGCGCCGTGTACATCTCGTCGAGCTACCGGATGGCGATTCCGCTGCTCCTCCTGATCGCGGTCATCCTGGTGCGGCCGCAGGGTCTCCTCGGCCGCGTCGAGGAGCGCACCGTATGAAGCGCCGGCAACTCTTCGCCGGCGGCGCTCTCGCCGCAGCGGGATCCTTCCTCCTGCTCGCGCCGCTCGGGCTCAAGCCCTACGGCATCTTCATCCTCAGCATGTGGGCGGTGATGACCATCGCCGCCATCGGCCTGAATCTCACGCTCGGCTACGCAGGGCAGGTCTCGCTCGCGCAGGCGGCGTTCGTCGGCATCGGCGCCTATATCACGGCCTGGCTCACCACCAAGGGCGCCTGGCCGTTCTGGCCGACTTACTTCCTCGCTTTCGCGTCGTGCTTCGTCGTCGGCTGGGGGCTGGGTTATCCGGCGCTCCGCGTGCAGCACCACTACCTCGCCTTCGTCACGCTGGCGTTCAACACGCTCGTGTTCCTCGTCATGCGCAACGAGGAATGGCTGACCAACGGCATCTCCGGCATCAGCAACGTGCCGCGGCCGGCGCTTTTCGGCCATTCGCTGAAAGACGGCAAGGAGTTCTATTACTTCTGCCTTGCGCACCTCGCCCTGGTTTCGGCCGGCGCGTGGTGGCTGATCCGCTCGCCCTGGGGCAGGGCCTTCGTCGCGGTGCGCGAGAACCCGGTGCGCGCGCTCTCGCTCGGGGTGGACGTGCGGCGCTACACGCTGATGGCGTTCGCCGTCGGCGCCGGACTCGGCGGCATCTCCGGCACGCTTTACGCACCGCTCACGCAGTTCGTCGATCCGACGCCCTTCGCCCTCGGCCTGTCGCTCAACCTCCTCTTGATGGTGGTGCTCGGCGGGTCGGGCTATTTCTTCGGCCCCTTCGTCGGCGCGATCGTCGCCGTGCTGCTTCCCGAGTGGCTGCGCTTCGCGCAGGGCTACTACCTCATGGGCTACGCGCTCCTCGTGATGGTGATGATGGCGTTCTGGCCGAGCGGCCTTCTCGGCCTCGCCGACCGGCTGACGAGGAAGGCATGAGCAGCGTCCTCGAGGTGCGCGAGCTGCGCAAATCGTTCGGCGGCATCGTCGCCGTCGACGGCGTGTCGTTCGAAGTCGCCGAGAAGGAGATCCTCGGCATCATCGGGCCGAATGGCAGCGGCAAGTCGACGCTCTTCAACTGCATCCTCGGCCAGCTCGCGCCGAGCGCGGGGGACGTGCGCCTCGACGGCCGCGCGGTCACCGGCATGCGGGCGTGCGATCTCAACCGGCTTGGCGTGAGCCGTACCTTCCAGCTCCTGCAGATCTTTCCGCACCTCACGGTGCGCGCCAACCTGATCCTCGCCGGCCAGGAGCACCAGGGCAGCATGCTCTCGCGGCTCGTCGGCCGGCCCGACGCCGGGCTCTCGGCGGCGGCCGAGCGCATGCTGGGCTTCTTTCGCCTGGAACATCTGGCGGACGAAGACGCGGCAGACCTGAGCTATGGCCAGCAGAAGCTCCTCGACGTGGCGATGGCGTTCATGGCGGGGCCGCGCCTCGTCCTGCTCGACGAGCCCGCCGGCGGCGTCAACCCGACGATGCTCGCGAACTTGCGCGAGCGCCTGAAGGCGATCAACGCCGAGCAGGGCTCGACCTTCGTGGTGATCGAGCACAACATGGAATTCGTGATGGGGCTGTGCGACCGGATCGTGGTGCTCGCCGAAGGCCGCGTCATCGCGCAGGGCTCGCCGGCCGAGGTGCGCGCCAACCCGCAAGTGATCGAGGCCTATCTTGGCCGCGGCTGACCTGCTTCGCTTCGACGACGTGGTCGCTGGCTACGGGAAGGAAACCATCCTGCACGGCCTGTCGTTCGCCGTGCCGCGCGGCGCGATCACCACCGTCATCGGCCCGAACGGCGCGGGCAAGTCGACCGCCTTCAAGGCCGTGTTCGGCATGCTGCCGGTGCGCGCGGGGCGCATCTTCTACGATGGCGGCGAGATCACGAATCGCGCGCCGCGCGAGCTGATCGCCGCGGGCCTCTGCTACGTGCCGCAGGGTCGCAACATCTTTCCGGAGCTCTCGGTGCTGCACAACCTGGAGTTCGGCGGCGTCGCGGCGCGAAAAGGCACCGACCTCAAGCCACGCATCGATGCGGTGATGGATCGCTTCCCGGTGCTCCGCCGCAAGGCACGCCACCAGGCTTCCACGCTTTCGGGCGGCGAGCAGAAGATCCTCGAGATCGCGCGCAGCCTGCTGCTCGAGCCGCGGCTCATGCTGATCGACGAGCCCTCGATCGGCTTGTCGCCCCTCCTGGTGGAGGAGCTCTTCACGCTCTTGCGCGAGCTGCGCCAGGCCGGCATCACGCTGCTCCTCATCGAGCAGAATGCCAAGCGCGCGCTGGAGAGCTCCGACCACGGCGTGGTACTCGAGCTCGGACGGATGCGGATGCAAAATAGCGCGCAGGCGATCCTCGGCGACCCGCGCATCGGCCAACTTTTCCTGGGTGGAGGACTGACGACGTGAACCCCGTAGCGGCAAAGAACATCAAGTTCATTGCGCATTCCGACCTCGGCGGCAAGGGCGACGGCGTGCAGATCATGGTGCATCGCGGCTACGCGTACGTCGGCCACGGCTTCAGCAACGGCATCACCACGGTAGACGTGCGCGACCCAAGCAGGCCGAAGGTGGTCGATTTCATCGCCTGTCCGCCTGGCACGCGCGCCTTCCACCTGCAGACGCATGAAGACCTGCTGCTCACGGTCAACGCGCCGAGCGTCTGGACGATGCAGGAGTTCCAGGGCGACCAGAAGGCTTACTTCGGCGGCTCGCCCGCCGACAAGCTGAAGGATCCCTCGAGCCGTTTCACCGGCGGCATCCGCGTCTACGACATCTCGAAGCCCGAGAAGCCGCAGGAGATCGGCTTCATGCCGACGAGCGGCCTCGGGCCGCACCGCATCTGGTACGTCGGCGGGCGCTACGCTTATGCCTCGATCCACTTCGCCGAGTATGTCGACCACGTCCTGGCCGTGATCGACATGTCGAATCCGCGCAAGCCCGAGGTGGTCGGCCGCCTCGGACTTCCGGGCATGCACAAGGCGGGCGGCGAGACTCCTGGATGGCGCAAGGGCAAGCGCTACGCGCTGCACCACGCGCTCATCAACGGCAACATCGCCTACAGCGCCTGGCGCGACGGCGGGCTCGCCGTGATCGACGTGGCCGATCCGGCGAAGCCGAAGCTCCTCAAGCACCTCAACACCGATCCGCCGTTCGGCGGCGGCACGCACTCGCCGCTGCCGCTGCCCGACCGCCATCTGCTGGTGCTGGCCGACGAGCCGACCACCGCCAATTGCAGCGAGGGGCTGCGCTACATCTGGATGTACGACATCCGCGAGCCGTCGAACCCCGTGAGCATCGCCACGTTTCCGCAGCCCGCCGAGGCGGATTACTGCAAGAAGGGCGGCAGCTTCGGGCCGCACAACCTGCACGAGAACCGCCCGGGTGCGTTCCAGAGCTCGAAGATCATCTTCGCGACCTACTACAACGCGGGTGTGCGCGTGTACGACATCGAGAACCAGTTTGCGCCGAAGGAGATCGGCTACTACGTGCCGCCCGACCCGGCGAAGATGATGGACCCGCGGCCCAACCGGCCGCGGGTAATCCAGTCGTGCGATTGCTACGTCGACAAGAACGGCGTCATGTTCCTCACGGACCCGAACGCCGGCCTCAACATCCTGCAATTCGAAGGGAGATAACCATGAACAAGCGCTTCCTGCTGGCCTGGCTGGTCCTATTCGTCGCGTGGTTCCTCGGCAGCTTCGTCGTGCACGGCGTGCTGCTGCACGGCGACTACGCCGCGCTGCCCAACCTCTTCCGCAAGGAGGCCGAGTCGCAGAATTTCTTCCCGTTCATGATCCTCGCGCACGTGTTCCTCGCCGGCGCATTCGTGTGGATCTACGCGCGTGGCGTCGAAGCGAGGCCGTGGCTCGGGCAGGGGCTGCGTTATGGCGTGGCCATGGTGTGCCTGATGACGATACCGCTGTACATGATCTACTACGTGGTGCAGCCGATGCCGGGCGCGACGGTGGCGAAGCAGATCGTGTTTGACGGCATCCTGCTGCTGATCCTTGGCGCAATCGTCGCGTTCGTATATCGACGGCCAATGGCAATTCGCTCGTTGGGTTGACACGCCCTCCGCCGCGGGCTGAAATCCCACGCGGAGGAGGTGGGTTTCTGCGTATCGACTGGGACGTCCCGATCAAGATGGACGACGGCCTCGTTTTGCGGGCCGATGTCTTTCGTCCAGACGAAGGAAAGCACCCGGTCATCCTGAGCTACGGCCCATACGCCAAGGGCCTCTCATTCCAGGACGGCTACCCGAGCGCCTGGCAGCGGATGGCGGCCGAGCATCCGGACGTCCCGTACGGCTCGAGCAACCTCTATCAGAGCTGGGAAGTCGTCGATCCGGAGAAGTGGGTGCCCGAGGGCTACGCCTGCGTGCGAGTCGATTCGCGCGGCGCCGGACGCTCGCCGGGCTGCATCGACATCTGGTCGCTGCAGGAAGCCCTGGACTTGGCGCAATGCGTCGAATGGGCCGGCACGCAGCCATGGTCGAACGGCAAGGTCGGGCTGAACGGCATCTCCTACTACGCCGAGAACCAGTGGCAGTGCGCGGCATTGCAGCCGAAGCATCTCGCCGCGATCTGCCTGTGGGAGGGCGC